>JAAYND010000286.1 GCA_012521035.1 Methanomicrobiales archaeon | reverse complement strand
TGACCCAGTACGGGCGGGGGAGGTGGAAGAAGATCTTCAGGGCCGAGGCGAGGGCGCCCGATATACCCATGAGGAGGGCGAGGCGGATGGCGAGACGGGGATTTTTGCACCAGTAGAGGAACGCGATAGCGAGGATGAAGAACTCCGGTTGCCCGAGAAGAGAGATGAGGATCATCGGGACTGCAAGCCACGGCGCCTGGGCCTGGAGCGCCGCGATATCGATCATACAATCCCGGAGAGATCGAGGTGGGCCAGGAGCTGGGGCACCGCCGCGGCGGTCCCGTTGATGATGAACTGGATGGCGATCGCAAGGACGATGATCGCCATCAGTTTCGGAACGACCCGAAGCCCTCCTTCCCCTATGAGGGCGAATATCCTCGGCCCGTAGAGCATCCCTACGTAGGAGAGAGCGAGAGCCACGATGATCCCGAGGAAGACCGCGATGATGCTCCAGATACCCTCCGGACCCGACGCGAGAAGGATCACCGTCGTGATCGTCCCCGGCCCGCACGAGAGCGGGAAAGCCAGCGGGACGATTGCGATGTTCTCAAGATCCGCACCCGAGTACGCTTCGCCCCTCGATGCGAGCATACCGGTCGCCACACTGACCAGGAGGATACCGCCGGCTATCTGGAACGCCGGGATGGTGATATTGAAGATCGAGAAGATCAGCTGCCCCGTGAGAGCGAAGAAGGCGAGAACGATGAATGCTATCTTCAGGGAGGTCTGGATGACCTTCATGCGCTCGTCCCTCCCCATCCCATCGGTGAGCGCCGTATAGACAGCGATCGTGGATGCCGGGTTCATCACCGCGGTGATCGACGCGACCGCGACAAGGCTGAACCCCAGAAACCCGATAAATTCAGTGATCAGGTCCATACTCTATCACCGTCCCACGATCATGGAGATACATGCTTCCCGGTCCCATAGGTATTTTACGGTCGCCTGACCGCCCCTACCTCAGGAGCGTGGACTGCAGGGAATGCATCCAGGAGTCCACGCGTGAGCTCAGCTCCGAGAGACGGCCTGACCGACTCAAGCCAGAGGAAGAACCCGGCCATGTGAGGCGTCCGCCGGCTCTCGAACTTGAACCCTCCTGACCGGTTGTTCGGCACCATCTTGAGGTACTCCCGCTTGTTCCGCCGCCGGAGGTAGACGACCGGCTTGTACTCAGGGAGGTTCACGGCTAAAACGACCTTTGAGAACTCTTTCTGGATTGCATCAGGGTCGTAGACCTTCCCCTTGATCCGGATGGGGTAACGATCGTCAAGCATCCGGATAGCAGAGGGGTAGAGCCCCCCGAAGAGAACTTTTTTTACGATAGGCGGGATCTCGTCGGGCGTGCCCAGTTCTTTGATACCCTCATTTGAGGTGACGGCATTGATGATGCTCTGCATCCGCTCGTCGTGGAGTTCTTTGTAGTCGAACGGTCGCCGGGGAGCGATATCTGATATCATCACCAGTTTCTCGTGCTTGATCTTTCGGGGCGGGCTCCGCTTCAGGTCGCGGGGGTGGATCAGGGTCTTTAAATCCTCACAGGAGGCGGTAGTGAGGAGGATGTTGTCGGGCTCCTTGAGGAGCCGGCGGACGACAGCGGTCCGGGATATGTCGACGGAGGATATGAGGAGGAACGGCACGGTCGGTTGTCCGTAGAGGTAACCGAGGAGCTGCTTTTTGTAGTGAATCTCCTCCTCAAACTCCTTTAAGTCAGCCGGGGATGTGATGATCTCGCCAAACGTCAGCGCGCCCGTATGATCGACGAGCATCAGGTCGACCTCGGCGAGATCCTGGCCGTTTCCCCGGACCTTTATATCCCCAATGTTTGAGTAGAATATGCCGTTCTGTCCCAGTTGCGCACGCCTGACCCGGGAGGGACCATCGGCTCCCCGCGCCACGACAGCGCGGATGAGGTCTGTCTGGAGACTGAGATCCAGGATCATCTCATAGACGATCGCCTCAAACCACCGGCCTTCAGCGGTCCGCATCTCGGGGATATCCTCGGAGAAGAGTTTTTTTCGATCCGCTGGGCGCAGGTGGCGCAGCGCCCTCATGATGGTCGCTCGCGTAGGCTGGAGCGAGCAGAAATTCCTGTCTAGCCACGTAATCATCTGTAGCATTCGTCTATCACAGCTTGGGTATTGGTATCGTATTGAGGAGGACCGGACGAGGGTCGGAGCACTTCCCGATATGGGCTTATCATCCTATAGGTGCTCATAAGAGTTTCTGATCTCAACAACCATGAAATTACGCATCCTCATACCCGGCTCCGGGTGACATGAGGAGAATCGTTCACTCGTAGCGGAGAGCCTCGATGGGATTTAGCCGCGCTGCCCTCCATGCGGGATAGAGGCCGGCGATTACGCTCGTTCCCACCCCAAACACCATCGCAAAGGCAGTGTAGCCGATCACCACGGAGGTGGGGATGCCGGCACCCGCCGGCACGGCGAAATCGGTGAAGAACTCCGCCACCGTTGCACTGACGTAGTAGCCGATCGATGCGCTGACGATGCCGCCTATGATGCTTCCAATAATTCCGAGGATCAGGCTCTCATAGAGGAACATACAGAGCACCTCACTCCTCCGGGCGCCGATGCTCCGCATCAGCCCGATCTCCCCGGTTCGCTCCGTGACCGATATGATCATGACGTTTAAGATGCTCACGCTGGCGACAAAGAGGGAGACCACGCCTATGCCGAGGAGGAGGATACTGGTGGCATCAAGGGTCGTGTAGTAGAGATCCAGGATCTCGCGCGAGTCCAGTATATCAACAACCACACTTCGCCGGTTGACCTGCTGATCGATTGCGGTCTTCACCCCCTCGATACCGGAGGGATCGCCGACCTTCACGACGACCTGGCTGTACTCCTGAGTACCGTGCCGCTTCGTGTACCAGTCCTCTGTGACGATGAGGGCGTAGTCGGGGTTGATCTCGATAGCCATCCCCCGCTCCGCTGCTATTCCCATAACCCTGACACCCTCACCCCCGACCTCGACACGGCTCCCGGGGCGGAGATCGAGATCGCCTGCGAGGAGCGAGCCCGCTATAACGCCCGAAGACCTCCCCGGCGGGCAGGCTCCGGCCTCCAGCTCCAGCAGGAAGGGTATCTCGGCCGCCGGCATGACATACATCGTCACGTAACCGCCCTTATCCCTGACCTGCAACCAGTCCGATGCGAGGATCATGGGGATGACGCGGTGCTCTCCTGCGGCCTTCTCTATCAACCCCAGGTCTCTCCTGGATACCTGTGCGGTGAGGGTATCCCGGGGATCGAAGGGGTTCCCGCTTGATGCCGCGATATGCGGAGTGACGAGCAGAGTGTCGCTCACATCTGAGACCATCCCGCCCACGAGGGCCGAGAAACTGGCGCCCACGATCCCGAGGGAGGCTATCGCGACGACGCCGATGATGACGCCGACCGTTGCGAGGATCGAGCGTACCCCATGTCGCCGGAGGTTCCGCACCGCAAGGTCGAGGAAGATCATGCCCTGTTGCACCCCGCTATCTCGCCCGCATAGCATCGATCGGATTCAGATGCGCGGCTCTCCATGCCGGATAGAACCCGGCAGCGATGCTCGTCGCGACACCAAACGCCATCCCGAAGATGATGTATCCGACGGCGCCGGGGTCAAAGACCGTGAGGCCCTCACCAAACGCCATCCCGGCCGTGACGAGATCGAGTGCAACGACGCTGATCAGGTAGCCGGAAGCGGCGCTCACGACACCGCCGATGATGGCACCAATGAGCCCGAGGATCATCGCTTCATAGAGGAAGATCCGGAGGATATCCCTTCTTTGGGCACCGATGCTTCGCATGACGCCGATCTCGCGGATGCGCTCGGTCACCGATATGTACATGACGTTGAGGATGTTAACAGCGGCAATAACGAGAGATATCCCCCCGATGGCGAGAAGGAAGACCGTGATCTGCCGGTATACCTCCTTGTATTGACGGAGTATCTCGCGCGAGTCGGCTACATCCACAACCTCCTTCCGCCGGTTGAGCCGGCTCTCGATCGCCTCCTTCACGGTATCGATCTCATCGATATCGCTGACCCGGACGATGACCACCGGGTAGGCGTCACTGACCCCGAAATGGTTCTCGTACCAGGAATCGGGGACGACGATCGCATAATCGGGGTTGATGTCAAAGGCGAGCCCACGCTCCGCGAGCACGCCGGCGACCCGGATGCTCTCACCTCCGATCCTGAGCCGCGCACCCGGAGCTATGCCGTACTCCCGGGCCAGGTGTATCCCGATGAGCGCTCCCGGCTGGTTCTGCCGTGGGTACTGTCCTTCCGCGAGATTGAGCAGGGCGGGTATATCCCCCGGAGCAAGCCCGATGATCCGGGCATATCCGCTCCTGCCGCGACCGAACTCCACCTCATCCGCTCCCTGGAGCACCGGGATCGTCCGGTGCGGGTTTGCCGCCCGTCGGATCTCTGCGACCTCGCGTGAGGGGATGGCGGCATCCGTAGCCGTCCGAGGATCGCCGGCGAAGGTTCCCACAAACGCGGTATGCGGCGTGATCACGACGGTATCCCCGACATCGGTTATGACGTTTGCCACAAGGAGGTTGATGCTGTTGCCCATGATGCCGAGGGAGGCGATCGCGACGACACCGATTATGATACCGATGATCGAGAGGCTTGAGCGTATCCAGTGCCGTTTGAGGTTCCGGACTGCGAACGAGAAGAATATCACACGATCCTCCCATCCACGAGCCGGATCGTGCGGCGGGCGTATGCGGCGACTTCGGGGTCGTGGGTGACGATGACGACCGTCTTACCCCTCCGGTTCTCCGCCGCGAGGAGTTCCATGATCAGGGTTCCGGTCTTTGAGTCCAGGTTTCCGGTCGGCTCATCGCAGAGGAGGAGGTCGGGATCGTTTGCGAGTGCCCGGGCGATCGCCACGCGCTGCTGCTCGCCCCCCGAGAGCTCGCCCGGCCGGTGGAAGAAGTGCGACGCCCCGATCCCCACCGCGGCAAGGACTTCGCCGGCACGCCGCCGATTCTCCGCCCGGCCGGCGGTGAGGAGGAGGGGGAACTCGACGTTCTCGATCGCCGAGAGGAGCGGGATGAGGTTGAACTGCTGGAAGACAAACCCGATCTGATCCCGCCGGATCCTCGTGAGGTCATCGTCGCTCATGCTCGAGACCTCCCGGCCCGAGAGGTAGATCTTCCCGGAGGTCGGGATATCAAGGCAACCCATCATGTTCAGGAGCGTTGACTTCCCTGACCCCGAAGGGCCCATCACGGCGATGAACTCTCCCGGATCGACGGTGAGGGAGACGCGGTCAAGCGCCACGACGTCACCCGCCGGGAGGGGGTAGATCTTGCTGACATCCTCAAAGAGGAGGAGAGGTTCATCACTCATCGTCGTCGCCCCCGGAGGTGCCGGAGAACCGCCGGGTGCGCGGGTCCGGGATCAGCGTCTGCTACACCCCCGGCCAGGAGAGAGGTTACATCACCCGGCGCCGAAACGATCTCGGCTGCCCTGAAACGATCGGTCTTCACACGAGAGCGTGGAGATGAGCCTCTACTTCAACGTTGCTCCAGGCATAAGACCTTTGATGATAGAGAGCGATATCTCTGGAGACAATCGCCCTGATATACCGAGGAGGAAATGGACCCGAATAAGATCTACATCATCGGCCACAGGCAGCCCGATACCGACAGCATCTGTAGCGTCATCGGCTACGCGGAGCTTCGCAACCACGCCGAACCGGGCCGGTACATACCAGCCCGCTGCGGAGAGGTGAACGCAGAGACGGCGTTTGCACTTGAGAAGTTCAACGCTGAAGCGCCGGTCTACATAGCAAGCGTTGAGCCCACCGTATCGGATATACCGCTCGATACCAGGAGCGTCCGGCAGGACGTCCCGACGATCGATGTCGCCGACCTGATGGATACCTATGATATGCGAAACATGCCCATCACCGACGAGGAAGAGATCCTGGTCGGTCTCGTCAGCGAGTATGGCCTCGCGCGGGCATACGTCAGGAAGAATCCAAGAGAACAGCTCTCGCTCGTCCCGATGCCGCTAGAGACCCTCGCCCGCATACTCGACGCAGAGACGGTCGTCCCGGCGCACGAGACGCTCAGCGAAGGACGGGTTTACACAGTCATCGACGCCCTGCACGTCACCCTCTCCCGTATGACGCCGGATGACATCGCGATCGTCGGGGATAACGAACCGGCCCAGCTCGCCCTTATATCTGCGGGGGTCGCCGCGCTCATAATAGCCGAGGGGGCACCGGTGGGTGAGCGGGTGATAGCAGCCGCCCGGGCGAGAGGGGCCTCGGTGCTCGCGACGACGCTCGATGCGTTCAGCGTCGGTAAGATGATCAGCCTCTCCCTGCCGGCGAAGATGATCATGGAGACCGATATCCCCACGGTGCGACTCGACGACTCACTTGAGTACGCGAAAGGAGTTGTCTCGAACTCCAAGTTCAGGACAGCCTGCGCCGTCGGTGAGGAGGGGCAGCATATCGGGCTTGTATCGAGAACGACGCTGATGCAGGACGTCCAGAAATCGGTTATCCTGCTCGACCACAACGAGTACTCCCAGGCCGTCGACGGGATCGAGCAGGCCGATATACTCGAGATCATCGACCACCACCGTCTCGGCGCGATATCCACCTTAAAACCGGTGAAGTTCCTCAACGATCCCGTAGGTTCTACATCGACGATCGTCACAAACAAGTTCATCGAGGCGGGCATCGAGCCCACACCCTCGACCGCCGGCCTCCTCCTCGCGGGGATCCTCTCTGACACGATGGTGATGAAACTCTCGACGACCACACCGGTGGATGTCAGGGCAGCCGATTACCTCGCCGGGATCGCCGGGGTCGACCCGGCCGAGTTCGGGCCGGAACTGATCAAGAAGGGCATGGATCTCGATTCGCTCCCGATAGAGGAGCTCCTCACCCAGGATATGAAGCGCTACAACCTCTTTGGGCGGAGCATCATGGTATCCCAGGTGATGGCATCGTCGTTTGAGTTTGCAGAGACCCATGCCGATGAGATCCGTGCCGGACTCGAGCGCCTCCGGATAACGATGGGGGCTGACTGTTTCTTTGCCCTCTTCACAAACGTCTTTGGAAACGCAAGCGATCTCTTCGCTGCTGGGGACGAGAGCTGCATCTCAAGGCTGAACCTGCGGGACCAGCCCATCAGGCTTGAGGGGATCATGTCCCGGAAAAAAGATTTTATACCGAAGTTCGGGCAGATGTTCCGGCAGATCTAGCCAGAACACTACCCACTTCTATTTTCTGAGCATGCCGGCAGCATAGCGGGCGAGCCCATAGACACCGTCGGTCGAGGGGTGGATCTCGATGATATCGTCAAACTCGCTGACCGTTATGCCCTGCCTCATCAGGTAGCCGAGGTAGGAGAGGGGGATCGATGCACCCGGGACACCGGAAGCGGTCCCGATGAGCCGCCCGGTCCCCGGATCGACCCTGACCTGAGCAAGTCCCGTCCAGCCTCTCGCGACATCCCAGAACGAACCCGGGCCCGCAGGGGCAGGGGCCGAGAGGGTGACAGCATCATCACCATCAGTCCCGGCCGTGGCGATGGTGTAGTCGTAGCGGAGGGTCATCACCTGCGGTATGCTCGCATAATCCATGACGGTGCCGCGGCCGAGTATATTCTCGGCAGCGACCACACCCTCCCGGCGGGCCACAGGTGTGAGGTATGGCGGGCCGATGACGTCACCTGCGGCGTAGACCCCCTCCACGCTCGTGCGCATATGCGCATCCACAACTACCGCACCATCAGGCCTCTTCTGGAGGCCCTGCAGGGCACCGGAGTCCGGGGCGAGTCCGGTGGCGAGGAAGACCGCGTCGGCCTCGATCTCCTCGCCGCTACTGAGTCGGACCGAGCGAGCGCGGGCGCCGCCCTCAATACCGAGGACCGTGATTTCCTCATGGATACCGACCCCGGCGAGATCACGCATCGCAGCGGAGCGCACTTTCTCATCAAGATCGCGGAGCAACCTGCTCCTGACGACGATATCGACCTCAGACCCGAATGCCTGGAATATGTGGGCGAACTCGGCTGCCACCACCCCGCCGCCGACGATGACCATCCGCCGGGGGAGGTCTTCCATATCATGGAGTGTCTGGTAGGTGTAGACGCCGCGGAGATCGACGCCCGGTATATCGGGGATCACCGCCCGCGATCCGGTAGCGGCGAGAACCGCATCGGCCCTGACCTCCTCGTCATCGATGTAGACCTTACCCCCCGAGAGGCTTCCCTCAGCACCGTAGACGACGTCGACGCCGGCCCGGCGGGTCTCGGCATCGAGGACCGTGGAGAGTTTCTCCTGGATCTCACGCATCCGTCGCCTGACCGCCGGGTAAGAGACAGACGGGACCGAGTCAAGGATCCCGAGATCCTTCTGGACCCGGGCGTACTCAAGGAGCCGGGCGACGTCGTTTAAGGCACAGACCGTCATACACCGGTCGTGCAGGCATTGCCCGCCGATCTTGCGCTTCTCGATGAGCCGGACCTCCGCTCCGGCTCCCGCAAGGCGCATCGCACCGATCCTCCCCGCGGGCCCGCCACCGATGACGATGATCATGGTCGCACCTAGAGCAGTTCGACGCCTTCGTCCATCGGTATCGAGAGGATCTCGCCGGTGAACCCGTTGACCTCGACGATCCTGCTCCCGCCACGCACCTGCCAGACCGGCACATAGATGATCTCGAGGTCGACCAGGATGTTATTCCGATCGGGTTTGAGGGTTTTTTCCTCGTAAAAGATAGCATCACCCTTCTCGTAGCGGAACCGCACACGCTGGGTGAGCTTCTCGATGACCTCCCGCACGATCTGATCCTCGACATCATCCCGAACGAGGCGGGGCGGCACGATCTCAGAACCGAACGGAACCGAACCCCGCTCGATGGTCTCCGGATCGAGTTCCATCTTGATGCCGTTGATGGCGTTGATGGCCCCGGATCCTTCAGAATCGAAGGAGACCAGCCGATCCTTCACCTCACGCTCGCCGGTGCTCGTGTAGCGGTAGCTCCAGTAGGGGATGAACCGGCACTTCGCGGATCCGTGCAGTCCGGAGATGCCATAAGCGCGCTTCTCGCTGACCTGGAGGGGGAGGTGGGGGACCTCCGGCCCCATATCCGGTTCATCGTCATCCGCTGCCACACTGGCAACCTCAACGACTTCGTCCCCGAGGAGGGGCACCGGTTCGCCCAGATCCAGGATCAGGGTCTGCCCGAGCACTTCAGCAAGAGCAGCCCTGCCTGCATAGAGGACGAACTCATCTGCACCCCATCGGATACAGTCCTCCGTCTGCACCGCAGGATCGAGCGTGAAGAGCAGTTTCCTGCAGACCATCTCGTCACCGCCGGCGTGCAGGTGGTAGTCCTGCGAATCAAATCCCCTGATTGCCTCCGGATCGTCAGAACAGAGTACCAGCAGGGCGGTTCCATCTTTGATGGCAGAAAAGATCTGCGGATCGTCAACCTCGCCCACCCTCCAGGAGGCTGCTTCAAATATCCGCTTCAGCGCGTTCCGGGCTTTTTCCCGATTCCCACTCACCATTCATTGTACATTATTACAGCGAAGTAGAACAATTTTTCCCTCAGAAACCGGGTGGTTGAAGAACTAATTTCTGGGAGAGCGGCAGGAAGGAGATGGGAGGTCAGGAACCGGACTCTGGGGATGTCGTTTGAGCCTTGAGTTGCCCGACGTGCCGGCTCATCCGGGCGGCGAGGGGCATGGGCCGACCGGAAACTCTCCCCTTTCCCGATATTTCGGCCCGGGAGACTGTTCGGCATCTCCGTGGAGCGACATTCAATGCACCTCCGTCTCCGGGCGCGGCACCGGGCTATAATGATCGTAGCTCCCCTCTGCTCCGGCGGGCTCTGCCACCGTTCCGCGTGCAGCTTCGGCCAGGTTGACAGAGTCAGACTCCCGGGCAGGCTGTGAGCATCAGGAACAGCCTCTGAGAGACTGAGGTGATCCGGCTTGAGGAAGATCGTGAGGATTCCCGGTGGTTTGCAGACATGGATCCTCTACTCCGGCACAATAACCCAACCTGCTCTGGAGCCTGATCCCGGGGGAGAGATCTACTCCCCTGCGCTTTCCACCCACTCACTGACGCTCGCAAGGTAGCGCCGTACGAACTGGACGAGCCCGGCTGACTCGGAATAGAGAGCGGAAGGCTGCTCGCCGACTGATCCCATCCAGACCAGCGAACTGGTGCCATCGACCAGGAAGACACCGGATCTCTCGTACCGGAGGCCCTTCCCCGGCGGTGCATGCGCCTCGTAGTGCGTACCAGGAGGGTGGATACGAACCCTGAACCCGGGGGGCTGCTCGCCCTCCCAGGAATCAGTGATGATATCGACATGCACAGACCCCGGGATGGATTTGAGCAGCGGAAGCACGCTCTCCTGAAGAAGGCTTCCGGCCACGAGCATCTCCACACTCTGCTCAGCGCTCCGGAACATATCAGAGAGGCGGGTCTTGATATTCTCCTCGCCATAGATGGTCCATATGAGTTCCTGGTTGCCCCGGCTCTCCGCATCCTTCTCCTGGTAAAGCAGATCGAGGGCGACCAGGGCACTCTCCGCATCCTCCTCGATCCGGCGCATCATATTCTCGATGCCCCGGGCGGGAGGGACTGCGTCAAATCGTTTCGGTGTCGTGTGAGAGACGCTGACGAGCTCCTTCTGAGCGAGGCGGTCGAGGACCGGGTAGACAGATGCGCGCGGAACGCCTGATATCTCGTGGACCTCGGTCGCAGTCGCCCCTGTCACCCGGAGGAGACCGATATACACTAGGGCCTCGTACTTCGTGAGCCCCAGTGATTTCAGGGATTCGAGGAGATCGTTTGGTATATCCCGGGAAGCCTTCATCCACCATGTATATATACTGCCTGCCGATAAATGTTGTTGCTAAAAAAACAACAAGGTGATCAGATGCGCTGGCAACACGTAACAATATCAATACTCCTGATCGCGTTCCTGATTGTGCCCGGAATGGCACAGGTTATACCGCCAGGAGCGATGTCGGGTATATCCGGAATGTCCCCCGGGGCCAAGTATCTCTATGGAAGCCCCGATCTCTCTGCGGCGATCGCCGGCCCAAACGAGTTCACACCCGGTGACGAGACCGCCCTGACAGTCATTATATCAAACAGCGGCCTGAATACCCACAAGATCGTCGGTCCCGATGTTATCAACCGGGATGACATGCCGAACACCGCGAAACTCGCTACTGTTACGCTCAGGGGCGATGGAACCCCGTTCACCGTCAAGACGGATCCACAGTTCGTAAGCGACATCATGGGAGGTGCCGCACGGGATGCCACGTTCGTCGTGAAGGTGGACGATTCGGCGAAACCGGGAACCTACACCCTGCCGCTTGAGGTAGCCTACACCTACCTCCAGGAGGCAGAGGACTACGCCCCCAATCTCCTCCGCTACAACTACCAGAAGAAGACCGCGACACTGCCGCTGACCGTGCGGGTCACACCCAACCTCCGCGTCGAAGTCCTGGACCTCCAGTCCGAGTCGCTGAACGTCGGCACCGAGGGCTACGTCTCCATGACCCTGAAGAACATCGGGTACGACACAGCGACATCAGCCATCGCCATGATCGTCAGGAACGGCGCAAGCCCGCTCATCCCGACCGACAGCAGCGTCTATGTCGGGACACTCGAACCGGGCGAGACGGCGGATGTGAAGTTCAAGGTCTCCGTCTCCAATAACGCTGAACCACAGTCGTACCCCCTGGATATCACGATCACCTACGAGGACTCTGAGGGGAGACCGGCGGCCTCCAGGATGGTAACGGTCGGCCTCCCTGTCGGCGGAAAGATCGACTTCGATGTCGTCTCTCCACCGGCGGTGCTCTATCCGGGCGGGAAGAGCATACTTGAGGTCGTCTACAAAAATACCGGTGCCGCAAAGGTCTACAACGCCCAGGCCCGGATCAGCGCCGTCGACCCCTTCACCAGCAGTGACGATACCGCCTACCTCGGTGACCTGGCCCCCGGAGAGACCGCCACAGCGAAGTTTGAGGTGAGCATCGATGCCGGCGCCACCCTGAAGGAGTACGGTATCGACTCAGAGATCCGCTACCGCGATGACCTTGACAACAGCAAGATATCGGATACGATGAAGGCGAGGGTGGTTCTCGAGAAAAGGCCGGGCGTCCTGTTCACCAATCCAGTCTTCCTCGTTGTTATTGCGGTCATCATAATCGGGGCCGGGTATTATATATTCATGCACCGCAAGAAGAATTGATGGAGCGATACTGGGACGGGCCTAAACCGGAGGCACAGGCGAGGACGATCGATGAGATGCGAGACGTCCTCGCAGATCCGGGCTGCACCTACGACCAGCCCCTCTATTTTATGTACCGCGACCTGGCAAAGAACGATGACGACCGGCGGTGGCTCCACGAGCACCACATTCGGTACGATATAACCGTTATCTCTTCCGGGACACTCTGCGGCGAGTACATCAAGACAAAGGGACACTACCATACCGAGAACCCGGCAGGAGTGCTCTACCCCGAGATATACGAGGTGCTCGCCGGAACCGGCCACTACCTGATCCAGACCCGGGAGGTCGACGACGTGGTGATGATCGTGGGTTCTGCGGGCGACAAGATCCTGATCCCGCCGGGGTACGGCCATGTGACGATCAACCCCTCGGGCGAAGAGCTCGTTATGGCAAACCTTGTCTCGACGGAGTTCTCCAGCAACTACGCTCCCTATGCAGAGATGCAGGGCGCCGCCTACTACGAGATGGATGGGGGAGCGCTCGTGAAGAACCCCCGGTACCCCGACACCCCGCCGGTGCGCTACTGCGATCCGGTGGAGGTTCCGGAGATCGGCATTGAGAAGGGAATCGGGCTTTATGACCTGATCGGGCGCCCCCGGTCGGTCGCGTTCCTGAACTACCCCGAGGAGTTCATGGAGATCTTCTCTGACGTGACCGAAGGCTGCCTGCTGATGCGGTAAGATCCCGGACCTCGTCGAGGACCTGGCAGGCCCGGCATACCCTCCCGCAGGGCTCTCCGCACCGCTCACAGATCCGGAGCTCCTCTTCCTGCGGCAGGTCAGGGTTTCTGAGGGCTTCGCCGAGGTTGACCAGCGAGTACTTCGTCGCCGGATGGCGGTGGGTGTAGTCGTCAAGGATTCCCCGGACATCCCCACGGAGGGCATCGGCCGCGTAGGGACAACCGGCGAGGTCAAACCCCTCGACGTGGAGGAAGGCATAGAGCGCAACCTCACGTTCCGGTATATACATAAACGGCTTGATCCGGGGGACAAGTCCCTCCACCTCATGCACCGGGCGGGTGAGCCGGTAAGCGTCGCCCCGGAGGACGTTCATCAGCACAGACTGGGCTTCGTCGTCCAGGTTGAACCCGTAGGCAAACTTCGTGACTCCCTCATCCCGGGCGATCCGGTTCATAAGCGCCCGCCGGAGCACCCCGCAGTATGAGCAGGAGAGCCCCGTCCCCTTCCGGCTCACGATCTCATCGAGCGTGACGCCGTACTCCTCCTGAAACGATGCCGTCACCCAGGGGAGATCCAGGCGGTCGGCGATCGCCCGGGCCCGGGCCGGATCGCGGTAGCCGGCGATCCCCTCATCCACGGTTATCGCCATCAGTTCGACGTCCCGGCGCTTATGGAGGAGCCGGTGGAGAAAGAAGAGGAGAGCGCTTGAGTCCTTGCCCCCCGAGAGCGCCACAGCCACCCGATCGCCGGACTCGATCCAGCGGTGCTCCCGGATCGCCCGCTTTGCCTTCGCCTCAAAATCGCGGTTGAAGTGCTGCTCGCAGAGGTGCAGCCCCGAGTATCGCTGGAAGATTATCGCGTCGCGGCGGCACTTGCTGCACTGCATACTATCCCGATCATTCTTTTATCCCGCCGGTACATAAATGGTGTAGAAGATGCCTGTTCCTGCAGATTACGTGCGATCCCTGCACGCCTACGAACTCCGGATCCTGCTCGCCCTTGAACGCCTCATGCGCCGCTACCGGTGGGTGCCGCTTGAGGTGCTCAGGCCGGCCACAGGTTACTCTGAGTCCGAGCTCTCCTACCGGCTGGGCAGGTTGATAACCATGGATATGGTCAGGTACGAGAAGGTTCCCTACGAGGGCTACGCTCTCGTCTTCAACGGCTACGACGCCCTGGCCCTCCACACCCTCACCCGCCGGGGGACCATCCAGGCGCTCGGAACCCTGATCGGCGTCGGGAAAGAGTCGGAGGTCTGTGAGGCGATGGGGCTTGGCCCGGTGGCCCTGAAGTTTCACCGCGTCGGGCAGCGATCGTTCCAGTCGGCCCGCCTGAAACGTGGCTACATGCCGGAGGCCGGGCACTGTCCCTGGATATTCGCATCCTGTCTATCGGCGAGGATGGAGTACGACGCCTTAAAGATGCTCCACCCCGCCGTCTCGGTGCCGCTCCCGGTTGACCTGAACCGGCACGTCCTCGTTATGTCGTTTGTCCCGGGGGTCGATCTTGTGCGGGCGACCCTTGAGGAGCCAGAGGCAGTCCTCGACGATATCATCGAGAACGTCGGTGAAGCCTACCGGCTCGGCATCATCCACGGTGACTTAAGCGAGTTCAACGTCATGGTCGATGAGGGGCAGTGCTGGCTGATCGACTGGCCGCAGTGGGTGGAAGTCGACCACCCGAACGCCGGCGATCTCCTCCGGCGGGACATCGAGAACATCCTCCAGTACTTCAAGCGGAAATACGACATCGAATACGCTTTTGATGAAGCACTGGCAAGGGTGGTTGAGTGAAAGTCTTCGGTATCGATATCATCAAAGGCTCGGTCCGCTCCCGTACCCGCCGGCCCGTCTACGCTCTCTGCCGGATAGAGGATGGCGAGATCCTCGGTGTGGATGAGGTGACGGGATTTCGACTCCAGCGGATCCTCGCCGCCGAGCAGCCCGATATACTCGCTGTGGACAGTCTCCAGGAGATCGCGGCCGACCGAAACGAACTCTACGCTTTCCTGCAGGCGCTCCCGCCGGCGACGAAACTCGTCCAGGTGACCGGCGGCGAGCGAAAAGAGACTCTTGGGAAGATCGCCGCCCGCTATAACATCAGTTTCAATAAGTTCGATCCCCACGCCGAGGCGCGGACGACGGCGCAGGTGGCGTCCCTCGGGGCTGGGGTCGAGGTGATAGCGTTTGAGAACACCACCGACATCACGGTGAGCAGACGCCGATCGCCGGGCCGGGGCGGATGGAGCCAGAACCGCTACACAAGGAAGATCCACAGCAACGTGATGCAGGAGGCCCGCCGGATCGAGGACAGGCTCCGGGGCGCCGGCCTCGATTACGAGAAGAAGGAGACGAAGGCCTTCGGCGGGTACTCGCGGGTCGCGTTCCGGGTCGTCGCCCCCCGTGATATGGTTCCGGTCTCCTCCTCCCGCGGCTCTGACGTCCAGGTCCGGGTGGCAGGCAGGGAACTCGACAGGATACGGTTTGAACCGCTCTCAAGCCGCCCCCGCTACCTGATCGTCGGGCTCGATCCCGGGACGACCACCGGGATAGCCGCCCTGGATCTCGACGGCAACCTGATCCACCTCTCGAGTTCCCGGCAGATGACAATGTCAGATATCGTCGAGGAACTCTACCGCGCCGGAAAACCGCTCATCATCGCCTCCGACGTTCAGCAGATGCCCTACTCGGTTGAGAAGATCCGCCGGGCGTTCAACGCTATACCCTACACGCCGAAGCAGTCGCTCCCGGTGGAGGTGAAGTACGACCTGACGGCATCGTTCTCGTACACAAACGATCACGAGCGGGATGCCCTCTCGGCGGCGCTGGATGCATACCGGAGCCTCCAGAACAAGTTCCAGAATATTGCAAAGAGGGTGAGGCCCGGGTATGACCTTGATGAGGTTCGGGCGCGGGTGCTCCGTGGCCAGTCACTCGATGCGGTTCTCACAGAGATGCAGGGCGTTCCGGCGACTCCAGAGCCGGCCACACCGGCGGAGGTGGCCCCGGCCAGACCCGTGGAGGACGAGCGGGTGGTGGCGCTCGATGGTATGGTGAAGCGGCTCCGGGGCTACGTGCAGGAGTTGCAAGATGACCTCCGGGAACGTGACCGGGAGGTGGAGCGGCTCAGGCAGACCCTGCGCCGGGAGCGCTCCGCGGCCGGGCGAAAGATGCGGCGGGATGCGGAACTGGCGACGAAGGATGCGACGATCGAGAACCTGCGCCGGCAGCTACGGGGTGAGCGGCGACGGAGCCGGCGGCTGAAGAAACGCCTGGAGCGGATGCGGACCGTCGCGGAGATCGAGGAGTCCGAGGGCTACACCCCGGTCAAGGTGCTAGAATCTCTCACACGCGAGGGGGTGCGGGATCTCCAGGAAGAGGTCGGGATCGCGAGAGGCGATCTTCTCTACGTAGCCCGCGCCCATGGTTGGGGACGGGGCGTTGTGAAGGATCTCGCCGGGATGGGCGTTCGAGCGCTCATCATCGGCGGGGAGCCTCCCGATCCGCATCTGGTCGGGGTCGCCCGGGAGGCCGCTCTCCCCCTCCTCCCCGCTGATGCGGTCAGGCCGGATATCCGGGGCAGGACCGGAGCGGCGAAGGCCGATGCACTTGATGATGCCATCGCGGAGTGGGAGGAGGAACAGAAGGAATACCGGCGGGAGAAGGATGCCGAACGACTCGAGTACATCTTCAAGGAGTACCGGAGCGAGCGGGAGAAAGAGGTGCGTCGCGGTGGATGAACGGGGCCTGCACCGCCTGATCGGGACGATAATCGCCCCGGAGCGGCTTGAGGATGACTGCGCCATCATCCCCTGCGGGGATCTGTTGCTGGTCGCGAGCACCGATATGCTGCATGAGACCACCGATTTCCCGGCCGGGATGACCGACTGGCAGATAGGCTGGATGGCGGTGGCGGTCACGCTCTCCGATATAGCGAGCACGGGGGCGGCGCCGGGACAGGTGCTCCTCGCGGTCGGCCTCGATAGGCCGGAGCGCATCGCCGGCATCATGGTGGGCGCCCGGGATTGTTGCACGGCGTTCGGCGCGGAGCTCGTGGGCGGGGATCTCGATTCTCACGATGAGCTGACGCTCGTGAGCACGGGGCTCGGGCTCGTCGCCCCGGAGCACCTGGTGCGGCGCCGGGGGGCGCGACCCGGGGATATCATCGCGGTCACCGGACCGCTCGGGGAGGCTGAGGCCGCTCTCATGGGCCACGACCACCACAGGAAGGAACTCCTTGAGCCGCAACCCCGGGTCCGGGAGGGGCAGGCTCTCGGCCGTGCCGGGGTCTCGGCGATGATGGATATATCGGACGGCCTCGCGGTCTCGCTCTACGACCTCCTCGCTGTGAACGACTGCGGGTTCTCGATCGATACCACCCGCCTCCCGCTCCCGGCCGGAATCCCGGAGAGGGAGGGGCGGGAACTTGCGCTCTACGGCGGAGGGGACTTTGAGCTCCTCTTCACCGCACCGCCCGGCCTCCTCCCGGTCGCAGGGGTTGCGGCGCACATCATCGGTGAGGTGATCCCTGATCCAGTGGTGCTCGCGGATGGGAGGCCGCTTGAGCGCCGGGGATACCTGCACGAGTGGAAGGCCTAGGAGGCCGGCCTTCGCCACTGCGTGAGTATGTACGCAAGGCCGGCAAGCGCAAAGACGAGCACCACCGCCTCGGTCACGAGAACCCCATGCGTCTGGACAAGGTATACCGCCGCGGCATCCACGGCGGCATGCCAGATGATGGCGAGGGCGAGGAGTGCTTTTCTATCATGAACGACGGCGACGAGCACCATGAGCGACCAGGCGACGTGGAGGGTGATCGTCATTATCCGCTCGCCAAGACCAAGCAGGATCTCAAACGGTGCTATGTCCCGGAGTGGCTCTATCTGGGCCATGACGGCCGGGTCGTCGGGGAGGAACGGCATCGACCCATCGCTCGTGAGGAGGATGTAGGTGGCCATGCTTGAGAGAACCAGGAGAGCGACGAGGATACTCTCAACACCGCCCCACCCGGCACCGAACTGGAGGGCGGTCTCCCGGGTGAGGGGGATATCCCGGCGCCGGAAGTAGTAGCGGTAGACGAGGTAGCGGCCGACCTCCTCGAAGAGCCCGGCGAGGAGGCCGAGATAGAGGGCGAGGAGAGCAACTGCCGCCGTCGTGCCGAAGGGGAGAGCCGCGA
>JAAYND010000285.1 GCA_012521035.1 Methanomicrobiales archaeon | reverse complement strand
TTGATGCCATAACCCTCAGTGATGAACTCTTCTTCAAGCCCTGGCGAGTGGACGGTTACGAGATCGACATCCCCGCGCCGTGCGGTATCGAGTGCCTGGCCCGTCCCCTGGGCGATGATCTGCACATCCACACCGGATATGTTCTCGTACATGTCTTCAAGATCGTTGAGGAGACCGGTGTCGTAGAGACTTGTTGTCGTTGCTATCCGGAGTACACCCGGATCTGCCGCCTCCTGTGCCGATACAGATATGGCACATGCGGCGAGCAGTACTACCATGATGCCCAGGATGGGCATCCATCTTCTCGGAGTCATGCGGCCGGGCAGTCAGGGAGACATTTTATTTAAACTTTATTATAAAAATTAGTGGATGCAATTTACACGGTGATCTCCGCAAATCCGCCCGGATCTTCGGTGCCGAAAACCTTAACGCTCCAGCCCGCTGACCCTCTTCTCCATGTGGAAGGCGCTGGATGTCAGAACCTGGGTCACCGGGAGGCGGTCAGACCTCAACCGGGTGAAGGGCCCGGTCTCTGAGATCATCGAGAGGGTGCGCAGAGAAGGCGATGCCGCCCTCCTCGACCTTACGAAGAAGTTCGACGGCATCGATCTCGAAGAGATCGCTGTCCCTGACGAAGAACGGGAGGCGGCCTACGACCTGGTGGACGCAGAACTGGTCGAGAGCCTTGTGCAGGCAGAGGTGCGGATCAGCAGGTTCCATGAGTTGCAGCGCAGTCGTGACCTCTGGCTCCAGGAGGTGGAGCCCGGGATCACGCTCGGCGTCAGGACGACGCCACTCTCCCGCGTGGGAGCGTACGTCCCCGGTGGACGGGCGGCCTACCCCTCGACGGCGCTTATGTGCACGATCCCGGCGGTGGTGGCCGGCGTCCGGGAGATCTGTTGTTGCACCCCGCCGCCGACGAGTCCGATCACGCTCGTCGCGCTCGATATCGCCGGGGTTGACGAGATCTACCGCGTCGGCGGTGCCCAGGCTATTGCGGCGATGGCGATAGGGACAGAGACGGTCCCGGCGGTGGAAAAGATCGTTGGACCGGGGAACGTCTACGTCACCGCAGCAAAGATGCTCCTCCGTGATGAGGCGGAGATCGACTTTCCCGCCGGTCCAAGCGAGATCGCGATCATAGCGGACGACGCGGCAAACCCGACGTTCATCGCGGCCGATATACTCGCCCAGGCCGAGCACGACCCGGACGCCGCATGCGTCCTCGTGACGACGGATGCAGACCTCGCAGATAACGTCGGGGCTGAGGTGAAGCGGATGGTTGCGGGTGCGGCACGCCGGGAGATCATTGAGGAGGCGCTCGGGCACTCAGGCTACATCATCGCCGGCGACCTCGATGAGGCGGTGGAAGTGGTCGACGGCATCGCCCCCGAGCACCTCTCGGTCCAGGTCAGGGATCCGCTCAACATCCTCACCCGGATCAAAAACGCCGGATCGATATTCGTCGGGCCATATGCGGCGGTGGCCTGCGGTGACTACGCATCGGGGACGAACCACGTCCTCCCGACGGCAGGGTATGCCAGGCTCTACTCGGGGCTCGACGTGAACCACTTCTGCCGGCGCTCGACAGTGCAGGTGATCACCCGGGAGGGGCTCGAGGCGATCGGGGACGTTGCGGAGACGATAGCCGATGCGGAGGGGCTCCACGCCCACGCGGAGTCGGTGCGGGTGCGGAGACGGGGATAGACGATCAAATCTTTTTGTCGATGGATCTTTCAAAGGCGCACCACCTCCCCCACTCCGGCGCAGGCACTGCACCGTGCCCGGATCACCGATGGCCGGATCTTCGCTACCAGGAAGGGGAGGTAGCATTCTGGTCGGGGAGTTTACGGGGCAGACCCGCATGAGAGCATGATGGCGCTATGCACCGGAAGAGAAGAGGAAAGTAGTTGACTCACCGCCTCCCCCGTCTGTGTCTCGGTTCTGTTCGCCCGATTGTGCTATAATTTCCACAGATCGGGCACATGACCGCTTTATTGGTAGATTCTTCTGTCCAACGGTGTTGACATCGACCACAATAATAGATAGAGTGGTCTTCTGCTGTTTTTGTTATCATTGTGTAATCTCTCAGAGCCCGGGAGGGATCCAGATCTCTCTGGATCCCGGGGGCTCACTTTAGTACAGGCAAAACCCACTGCCATCACAACGAGGCTCGCAGGAGAACGGTGGGCCGCCGGCGCAAGGAAGGCGGGAAGGTCTCGACCTCTCCATAATCGCCATCACCGGCTATACTCCCGGGGGCGTGACACGCCGCCGATGGGCCTCCAGGAGTCCGGGGTCGCGGATGCGCCCCGGTGCCTGAGGTGTCTAACTTATGAGGGGCTCCCTTATTATACCCTCCATTCTTCCACGAGTGACCGGCATCCCCACGCACCAGACCCCGATCGGGGTGTCCTGGTGCGCTCCAGCATCACCAGGACGGCGGCGCAGACGCCACCTCACCCCGCTTCTCATGGTACTTCACGAGCGCATTCCCGGCCGCCTTCCTGACGATAGGGTCGTCGTCGGAGAGCGCCCGGGTGAGGGGCTCCTCGGCACGGGGATCAGCGACCTCACCGAGGATGGCCGCCGCGTATGCCCGTCGCGCCGTATCCCCTCCTCCCGCCTCGTGGACGAGAGCCCTGTGCTCCCGCACGCCTTCCGGGCCGGCAAAGAGGTCATGTTGCGCCAGAATCCTGTGCTGGAGGGTTCTCTTCTCAGGCGGTATTCCCTCCGGGCCTCCGAGGAGGTCTATCTGTGTGGGCCCCTCGCGGGACACACCTCCGTGCTGTTCATACTCTGTCGATGCCTCCGGGCGATCGATAAGGTCAATCAACGGCTCGACCGCCGGCGTCCCGATGGCGACAAGAGCATTCGCCGCCGCCTCCCGGACGGGCTGAGCAGGGTCAGCGAGAGCAACAATGAGCGGTTTTGTCGCCCTCCACTCACCGGCTATACCGAGATCCAGGGCGGCGTTCCTGCGTATCCCCGGGTCGTCACTTCCAAGCGCCCTGATCAGGTCGCCAATGTCATGTTGTGGTTCCCCGGCTGGAGCATCTCTTCTCTGCATCACAATCACCTCAAAGCAGAGCGCTATACCACGACACATAGTATATAATGATATGTATAAAAACTAAAAAGCCTCTGAATTGAAACTCCAGCGATTACAAGGGTTTTCAGGTAGAGATAGACCGGAAGAGAAGAGGTATTTTAACTGCAAACACTGGAGAGTAATATTATGTCTGGTGAGAAGAAGAGAGCGGAAC
>JAAYND010000284.1 GCA_012521035.1 Methanomicrobiales archaeon | reverse complement strand
TGCTCTTCGTCGACCATGTCGACTACCAGTTTGGAAACGTCCATGACGTCGCCGGGATAACAAAAGTTGCCCACCAGTATGACATCCCCGTCCTCGTCAACGGTGCCTACTCGGTCGGGATCATGCCAGTCGATGGTAAAGCGCTCGGCGCCGACTTCGTCATCGGATCGGGCCACAAGAGCATGGCGGCTCCGGCGCCGTCAGGTCTCATCGCAACGACGGATGAGCACGTGGAGGAGGTCTTCCGGACGACGAAGGCGAAGGGCGACGTGACCGGCCGGACGTTCGGCATAAAAGAGGTGGAGATGATGGGCTGCACCCTCATGGGGGTCACCATCGTCGGCATGATGGCCTCGTTCCCCCACGTCCAGGAACGGGTGAAGAACTGGGAGACCGAGATCGCGCACTCGCAGGCGGTCACGGATGCCCTTCTCTCGATCGAAGGGACGAAGGTGCTCTCGGACTACCCGCGCAGGCATACCCTCACCCGGGTGGATACCCGCGACTCGTTCGATGGAGTGGCACAGGAGCACAAAAAACGTGGATACTTCCTCTCAAGCGAACTGAAGAAGCGGGGCATCACCGGCATCATACCGGGCTCCACCAGGATCTGGAAGTACAACACCTTCGGGCTGACAAAAAAACAGATCCGGCATGTGGGAGAGGCGTTTATCGAAGTTGCGCGGGAAAATGGTTTGAATATTATATAGCTTTTTTTGAGCGAGAGGGGGAGCGGAAGACCTCCTCGATCACCCCGTTCTTTGCACGGTAGCACCGCACCGCCCCCGCTGCCTGCGCCGCAAGGGTATCCACACCGATCTCATCCTCGATCGCTGCTATCGTCGCTGCCGGCGCCGCCGTAGAGGGGTGGCGGGGGGCGACCGCGCACTCGATATCCCCCGGGCGGGTCTCGAACGTCCCGATGGCACGCGCGCGCCCAATGATCTCATCCTTGTCAAACCCGATGAGCGGCCGGAGCACAGGGATGCCCGCCGCCGGAGAGACAACCGCCATGTTCGCCAGAGTCTGGGATGCCACCTGCCCCAGGTTATCGCCGTTGACGAGCGCATAAGCGCCCCGCTCTTCTGCGAGGATACCTGCCACCTTGAGCATGAACCGCTTGCAGAGGATGCAGCGGTAGCGGGGCTCTTTAAGCGCCGTTATCACCTCAAAGAACGGCTCCATATCCACAATGAGGAGGTCGAGGGGATGCCCCGGGATCCAGGTGGAGAGATGCGCATGATGCCGGAGGACGTTTCTCTCGGAATCCGCGCCGCCGAACCGCCCGCTTCCCATATGGACGTGCACCATCAGGCACCCCCGGCGCATCATCAACCACGACGCGACGGGCGAGTCGATGCCGGCCGAGAGCAGGCCCATCACCTCTCCCTGGGTTCCGTAGGGAAGCCCGCCTGGCCCTGCGATCCTCTCATCATAGACGAGACCACCAAACTCCCGGGCCTCCACGAAGATCTCGTAATCAGGCGCCGTCAGGTTCACTGTGGCCTCCGGGATCCGGGTAAGGACGGCCGCGCCGACCGCAGCCGCGAGCTCCTGGCTGGAAAATCCCTCGACACCCGACCGGCGCGCCCGGACCGCAAACGACATTCCGGGCCGGAGACGGCGCTCTGCGTGTTTCACGGCAGCAGCAGAGATCCCGGCGATATCGGGGGTGGTTGTTGTGCAGACACTGGCACTCACTA
>JAAYND010000311.1 GCA_012521035.1 Methanomicrobiales archaeon | reverse complement strand
TTTGATAAACTGCGGGTTGCCAGACACAATGTCCAATACAGCGGATCGCTCGTTTGCGAAGAAGAAGCAGCGGTTCTGCATCCGGCTGGCTCATCGGGCCCTCGTTCTGGCCCGGCAGCGGTTTGGGTAGAAGCCGCTACTGTTCGACGGCAACGGCATCGGGAGGGAGCACTAGTGCCTGGACTTATATCCCCCGACACCCTGATGGTATCATCGCCGGTTTCACCCAATAACCAGGAGATCGAGAGGAGAATCGATAAAGGCGGCGGTGAAAGTGCCCTCTGTTCCGGATGACGGATCGCGCTCCCCGTTCGCTCCGGGCCCCTCCATCCCGACCGCCGACGCCGTTATCGTGCTGAACCGAGGGGCTTCTCGCCCCTGCTCTTCCCCCCGTTCACTTTCACGCCGCGCCCGGCTCCCCGTTAACAGGTACCTCTTCTCCAGACTGACGTATGACACATTCCCCGCTTCTTCGCTCCGACGAGACCCTCTTTCGGGATCCCGGGGCGTTCGAGTTCACGTTTGTCCCCGAGCACCTCCACCACCGCGACGCCCAGGTCCGGGAACTTGCCTATCTCATCCGGCCGGCCCTCCGGGGCGGGAGCCCGGGAAGCGCAGTCCTCCGCGGTCCCCCCGGGACCGGAAAGACCACCACCGTCCGCCGGATCTTTGCCACGATCACCGAGGAGACCGGCCGGATCATCCCTGCCTACGTCAACTGCCGGCAAAACCGGACGCCGGCGGCGGTCTACCGGTGTATCTTTGAGGAACTCTTCGGCTACGCCCCGCCACAGACCGGGCGGCACCTCGACGAGATCAAGCAGGGGATCGTTGCCCGGCTCCAGGAGAAGGATGCGCACCTCCTGGTCTGCCTCGACGACGCAAACTACCTCGTCGCCGCGGACACGTACAACCTCCTCCTCTACCAGCTCCTCCGGCTCTACGAGAGGTGGGACGTCCGGGGTTCCGGGGTCTTCGCGGTCACAAGCGATCTTCGCCTGAACCTCTACGCCGAGGCCGACGGGCCGGTCCGGTCGGTCTTCCACCCGCTCGAGGTCTTCTTCCCGTCCTACGGAAAAGCCGAGATCCGGGGGATCCTCGGTGACCGCGTCAGGCAGGGGCTCTACCCGGGTGTGATGCCGGCGTCTCTCCTGAACCGCATTGCCGGCATCACCGCCGACGAACAGGACATCCGGGTCGGAATCGACCTTATCCGGAGAGCGGTCTCCCGGGCGGAGACGGACGGGCGCCGCCGGGTCACCCCCGGTGATGTGACAGCCGCAGCCCGGGCGGTCATCGCACCGGTGCTCCAGACCCGGGTCGCCGGGCTCTCGGCGGGGGAGCGGGCGCTCCTCTGCCGGATCGCGGAACGATCACAAAAAGGGGCCGATATGGCTTCGGGGTCGGTCTTTGAGGAAGTGCAGGACTACCTCCCGGTCAGGAAGACGACCTACTATGAGCACTTAAAACATATCGCAAAGACCGGGATCGTTGATCTCGTGTCCGGGACGGGCCGGGGGCGGGAGGTCCGGCTCCGCTACGACCCCGGCGAGGTGGCCGCTGTCTGCAGGCATCCGGACTGAACCGGATGCATGTTCTCCTCAAACGCGGCCCCTGATTGAACATTCAAACCTTTTTTTTGGATTTTATAATTTCCGGATAAAGTAACGTATATATGGGACCTGTTACCTTTTCCGGAGCCATTGGCTCACCCTTTTAACCAACGGTTCCCGAGAATGATGTATGCGCCGGGCACCTTCCGGTGCAGGGAGTTAAGCAAACATGCAACCCAAATCAGATACCCGGGATATCAGAGAACCGGGAGGAACCGAACCGAGAACCAGGGGCGGCAGCCCGGACCCGAAGTGCCACCACGCGCTCCGCCAGGCCGCCACTGGTACATCTTCGCACGAGGAGATAAACGTCACTCCGGTGCCGCTCTTCCTGGTCCCGCGGGCGGTCGCAGACACGATCCGGCAGCACGGCCGGGCGGTGCGGGAGATCCATGTCCGCCGGACCCGGAACCACCAGTATACGGTCAGCGTCGAGCGGGGCCGGCCATGACCCCGGAGGTGGGCACTCTGGCCTGTACGGCCGTAGGCGGGCTCGTTGTCAGTGTGGAGGCGGAAGCCTACCGGATCGCGTCTGAGGACGTAAAAAGCCTGATCTTTGCCGGCAGGCCGGCCCCGGTGACCTGCTCACGGGTGCGGCACGTTCACGGCGTCTCGATGGGAGAGATAACAATCGAGGGACATGCGGCGGTCCACCCCGCCGGGCGGGCGGTGGTGATCCATACTCGCATCGGTTCGTGGATCATCCCGCTCGTCAGTTTCCGCCGCGTCGCCCGCGGGGAAGTGGCGAGCGCTCCCCTCTTCCCCCTGGTCCCGGAGGTGGGCATATGACTCAGAAGCCGTTCCGAAAGAACCCCGTGATCGAAGGACCACAGGATTCGGGGCACTCTTCCGCACATTCTCGGGGAGTTGAGCCAGACTCGGGTGGTCAGAACTGCGGACATGGCTTCCCTCCGGGTATCGCGCCTCGGGGGAGGGATCG
>JAAYND010000035.1 GCA_012521035.1 Methanomicrobiales archaeon | reverse complement strand
TCGCCAGGGCAGCACTCATCGGTCTCCTCGGCTTTCTCGCCGGGCTCGTCCTGAATGACTACGTCGACCGGGAGTACGATCTCCGGGACGTGGACGACTCGCTTACGCGCTACTGGCGACCGTTTGGGGCGCGGCCGATACCGGAGGGGAAGATCCCGCCCGGGGTGGCGCCCGGCCTCTTCCTCGTCCTTGCCGGCTCTGCGGCCGCCGCCGCTGCAACACTTCCTGTACCGCAAAACCTCTACGTCATCGGCATCATGAGCTACTCCTTCCTGGCTGAGTACTTCTACCAGACGAAGAAACGGTGCCAGATCCGCCCGATCGCGCAGGTGGTCGGGCGGACGGAGTTCGCCCTCTTTCCTGTCGCCGGCTACCTCGTCTACGGTAACCCCGACACTACCGCCCTCCTCATATTCCTCTTCTTCTACCCCTGGGCGCTCGCGCACCTCGCGGTGAATGATATGATCGATATCGAAAACGACCGCGCCCGGGGGATGGCGACGATACCGGTCCTCTACGGCATGAAGGGGGCGGTCATCTGGACCTTCGGTGTCACAGTTCTCCATGCCGGCATAGCGCTCACCTTCGGCCTCGCTCTCGGCTGGATCGCCCTCGCCGGGTTCGGGATGGGGCTCGCCTTCCTTGCGGTCGCCTGCCACCTCATCATCCGGGGATTGACGCCGGCGACCGCGATGCAGGCGCTCCCGCTCATCCACGCATCGCTCCTCATCTACGCCGTGGCGATCATCGCAGCCGCCGTGCCCTGAGGGCCCCTACTCCACGATGAACGCCCCGTTCATGAACGGGTGGACATCGCACTGGAAGTAGTAAGTTCCGGGCTTATCCGGCGCCGTGAAGGTCTGGGTCACCTTATCCGGGCCGGTGATGAGATCGCCGATGAAGATCTCCTCGGCGGCGGACTCGTCCGTGTAGAACGAGACGTTGTGCGGGACGCCATCATCCTGGTTATCGAGGTTTATGGTCACCTCCGCCCCCGCCGGGACCGTGATCGTGTCAAGGTCAAACGCCATATTCACGGATACAATATCTATGGTCACGCTCTTTGCGGCCTGGGCCGCGGCTGTCTCCGGGGTCATATCAACACCTCCATGACTACAGTTACCTGTGTCATGAGCCCCACCCTGTCACCGGTATGGTATAATGGTTGCGCATAGAGCGGGGGGTCATTGGGCCGGCAACTCCGCTCTCTTCTCCTCATGAGTTCTACCGCTGGAATCGCCCCAGTCCCCGCAGCCGGCGAGAACCTCCCACCTCTGCGGTATCCCTTCCTCAAGACGCATGATCCGGGCCGTCCCGCCGAGACTCTCCTCGACCTCGAAGAACTCCCGCGCCTTCTGCTCGTTGAACGGACCATACCGCTTGATCTCGTCATCGTTAATGCGAACCTCGACCCTGTATTTCAGGCGGGAGATATCCACCATCATCATTCACCGACCCGAAAGATGGCTTTTAGATCCATAAACCTTGGGGATCCCCGGGTATGAGAAGAACCGAAGAGGTTCTTCCACTCCCGTACCGTTCATGGGAGGCGGCCGCCCCTCATCCGCGCAATTGAAGAAGATATGGTGTACATTCGGGTACGGGCGGGATCGTCCCCTGAAGATATCTGTGCGGCTAATCGGGCGCGTCCGGGGCCGATACCGGCCCTGAAGCGATGGGGTCGCCGGCGGTGGTGGAGGGATCTGGCCCTGCGCATACTATTATACGATGCGACCGTACCACTACAGGCAGTGTTCTATCTGCATGAGCAATCTCAATGGATTATAATAGAGGCAACAGAAACTTCGGCGGTCCGAGGAGGAACTTCGGCGGGCCCCGTGAAATGACGAAGACCATCTGTTCGGACTGCGGGAAAGAGTGTGAAGTCCCCTTCAAGCCGACCGAAGGAAGACCTGTATATTGCCAGGACTGCTTCCAGAAGCACAGAAAGCCCCGGTACTAAACCAGAATCAATCCATTTTTCAAGAACC
>JAAYND010000034.1 GCA_012521035.1 Methanomicrobiales archaeon | reverse complement strand
GATGGATGTTCATCAATCCGACCCTGGATGGATGTTCATCAATCCGACCCTGGATGGATGTTCATCAATCCGACCCTGGATGGATGTTCATCAATCCGACCCTGGATGGATGTTCATCAATCCGACGTATGGTGAATTCCTGAGTTCAAAACATGCTCTAAATATGTTATCAGGAAGACCACGCAAAAGATTATCCACAGTTTATCGAGAATAATTCCCCAACAAATCGGCAATAGGAGGCCGGATGTTCTTCCGACCATACTCAATACAGAAGGAGATAGAGTGATCGCAGTCCTGGCAGACGTCATCTATGAAGATCGGGCGCAGCAGGTGACCTGGCGAGGTGTAAGCATACCCGATGGGGGTGCATTCGAGTCATTCATAGGTGATAATGTTGCCTCCCGCCTCCACGATAAAGAGGGAAAAATGCAGTTCGAATCACATTTACGAGGTCTCGCAAAGACAAACTTTGCTCAGGATAATCTCAAACAAATTCTTTCTGCTACAATCCCTGAAGAGCGTAAGTGGGCTATTGGAGAGGCTTTTGCCGAAGCTTATTTAGAGAGCCGGCACAATATCACCTGGCCCTGGAATATGGAAAGGGATAAGCGATCGCCAAAAGCAAGCCTTCCTGGTGCGGATTTGATCGGGTTTGAGGTACTACACAAAGAGCATGTTCGACTCGTTGTTGGTGAAGTGAAGACATCAAGCGAAGCAAACGCTCCGCCGGGTGTAATGTATGGTCGAGGCGGTATGGTGCATCAGATCGACAACATCGCAAGCAACCCCGGGCTGATCTGCAAAATACTGAACTGGCTCCTTTTTCGTTGCAAGGATACAGAGAACGAACATCTCTTCAATGTTGCAGTAGCGCTCTATCTTGAATCCGGAAATAAAGCGGTCACCCTGTTTGGTATATTGATCAGGGATACCTCTCCCGACCAGAAAGACCTGAAAAACAGGGGGGCTGCACTTGCAAAAGTGCTCCAGCACCCGACAATATGTCAACTGATTGCAATTTACCTGCCCTGTACTATTCCAGATCTTGTAGATCGCGTAGCGAGGTGTGAATCATGAGCCACCGGCTGCTGGATATACTGGGAGATACAAGGGCGCAGGCCTTAAAACAGGCTGAACATATTCAGGTTCACCGTGAGTTTCAGGATACCCGACCTGACGCTGATGAGGAGATTATCCGCCACGCTGCCGAAGTACTGGAGATAGTGGTTCTTGACCTCCTCCTCGATAATGCACCTGACAATGATAACAAGTCCAGAGAGTTACAACGTGCAGCAGCTGACTCCTTCCGGCTCCGCCGGGTTTTACCCCGACCAGATGACCCAATCGAGGCTGCAACATTTTTACTGCACACCAGCGCGCTCGCCGTAATCGGGGATATGGGTGCAGATGCTGCGAGGATGTTGCGGGAAGAAGAGTGGCCGGAGCTACCACTGGAGTCGAGCGACTGGGGCAGACGCACCTGGGCAACCATCCTTGATGTCTGGTTACGATTGATCCGTAAAGACGGCTGGAGAGATCGAGATAGGGTTCTGGAGAGGGTTTCTGCGCTGCGCGACTCACAGGCAGAGTTTGAGAAGAATTATCTGGATAACGTAGAGCCGATCAAGGCCAGATCCTCCGCGCTGGAATTGATTGGGCTTTACCACCTTGCTAAAGCCGCCGAGATCTTCGCCTTATTCACCACCGATGGTGTGGTTGATGGAAAATACCAGATCCAGGGGATGCTTGATACACACTTTGACCGTGCCCTTGCCGTATGCGAGCATTCACAGATGTTCAGGCTGGAGCCACTAACCCATATCCTTGTTGCGTGTTCATCCAGGATGGTGGACAATTGTATCTGGACTGTTACACGAGCCGTTAATTCGCGGGTAACACAATTTGTAAAAACGCTAGTCGACCGGGGGCGCGGCGACCGCGCAATTTTTGATGTACTCCCTCCCCAGCGTCGCGCCCTTGCTGAAAAGGGCTTGCTTGGTTCCAGCCGCCGCGCAGTCGTGGTCAGCCTGCCCACATCCAGCGGTAAGACCCTGATCGCAGAGTTCCGTATTCTTCAAGCATTGAACCAGTTCGACCGGGACCGAGGGTGGGTAGCCTACCTCGTTCCTACCCGCACACTTGTGAATCAGATCACGCGGAGATTACGGCGCGACTTTGAGGCTCTCGATATCGTCGTGGAACAGGTCAGTCCAGCCCTGGAGGTTGACAGCATCGAATCTGAGATGCTACAACAACACGATACTGAACTGGAGTTTCGGGTACTGGTAACCACCCCGGAGAAACTGGATCTTATGCTCAGGCAGGGTTGGGAGGAAAAAATTGGCCGGCCACTGACCCTTGTTGTTGTAGATGAGGCTCATAACATCCAGAACACACATAGAGGATTAAAGCTCGAACTGCTTCTTGCGACCATTAACAACGAGTGTGTCCATGCACAATTCCTGCTATTAACACCATTCATCAGTAATGCACGCGAAGTTGCGGAGTGGTTAGGCGGTCCCAACTCCGATGATATCAGCCTCGCGGTTGATTGGCAACCTAACGATCGGGTCATCGGAATTGTTCAGCCGGAGAAAGGCGAAGTTCTAAGAGGCAGGAGCTTTGATTACCGGCTCCGTATGGAGACCATCCAGACAACAAGGAATACGCTCTTTGTGGACGACCTGCTAACCATACCGAAGAATACTGAGATAGCCTCGACCTACAGCAAGGTCTCAAGTCTTACTGCGCTGGCTGCCGTGACCGCACAAGAGTTGCACAAACGAGGCCCTGTGATCGTGATGCATATGCGGCCCGATCTGGTCTGGTTACTGGCTGAACGGCTTAAGATCGAGAGTAACAAATTGCCAGGGCCAACAGAGAAGATTAAACTCGTTCAGGACTTCCTGCGCCTCGAATTTGGAGATAGTTTTCCTCTGATCGACCTGTTAGACTATGGTATTGGTGTCCACCATGCGGGCTTATCTGATGATGTCCGGGCACTGATGGAGTGGTTGTTCGAAGAGAATCAGCTGAAGTTTCTCGTCGCTACCACAACGATTGCCCAGGGTGTGAATTTTCCAGTAACCGGCGTGGTAATGGCCTCGCACCAATATCCATATGGTAACGACATGCCACCAGAAGATTTCTGGAACATTGCAGGTAGGGCAGGGCGAATCGATCAAGGCAGGCTCGGGATTGTGGCATTGGTTGCAAAAGATCCTTCAAAAGCAGATAGCCTTCGTGGTTTCGTTCGTGAACAAGTTCGTGACCTTGATTCTGCTCTTATAAGTCTGGCAAATGAGGCAGGTAACATGCTCCTTGATCTCAAGGGGATCGTTTATAGAACCCCGGAATGGTCCACCTTTGTCCAATACTTAACCCATTCTTACTACCAGATGGGGCAGCCGGAAGAGTTCGCAGATGAGATTGAACAGATCATGCGCAGCACTTTTGGGTTTGAGAAGCTACGGAATCATGATTCAGCGCTGGCAAACCGCCTTCTTGAGGGAGTTCATAGTTATACTGAATACCTCCAGAAACCAGGCCAACCACTAAAATTAGTTGACAGTACGGGTTTTTCCCTTCAAAGCATTCGTGAAGTGCTCTCCGCTGCTAATAAAGGAGGCTTCCGGGACTCAATGTGGAACCTGGAGACAATATTCAGTCCTGAAAACCAGGATCTGCAGGGGATGGTGGGATTTTTATTTGGGGTTCCAGAATTGCGTGAGAGTTTTAAGACAGTTACGGGTGGAGAGAGCCCTGACGGGGAAAAACTTGCACTGATCATCAAAGCCTGGGTTAATGGTGACCCTATACCTGATATTGCCCGCCGTTATTTCATGGACGAGGGCGGTGATATGACAGCGGCGATGACAAGGTGTGGGAAGAATCTTTTTGGAAACCTGACAAATACCGCTGCATGGGGCCTTGGAGCCCTGTTATCAATAACCGGGAGCAACCTGCCGGAGGATCAATTGGAATCACTGAGAAACTTACCGTCTCGTGTCTATTATGGTGTCAATAGCGATGCAGCAATTATTTTACGACTCCTGGGTGTCCCCAGGAGTGCCGCCGCCCCCCTTGCCGCATCAATGGATGAGATTACCCAGAAGCCTCTTAGGGACGTCAGAGCACATCTGCAGAGCATGGATAGGGAGAGCTGGATCCAGGCTCTCGGTCAACATGAAGGCGAAGTCTACTGGAAAACGTGGCGAACTCTGGAGGGTCTTGATTAAGTTGAAGATCTCTGGTAGTGCAGGTTGAACGGGTTTGTTTTCGCATTTCTGATCTGGTGGTGAGGTCACGGTCGGCTTTGAGTGGAGGTACATCCTGGGAGTCATCAAGGATTGAAGAAAGTGAAAGGGAAGTGTCTGCTCCACGTGATCGGCCATAATCTGGGAGTTATCTGCAAGCATGCATCAATCGAGAAGGTCAGGAATCTCACATCAGCGCGAGGAGTGTCATATTCTGTGTCAAGATCTCCAGAAAAAACGTTGGTGACAGCAGAATCAGTATGGGAGAGAGGACCGCGAGCTGGATCATGCCATGAGTGCAGTGAATTTGCTGTATGCGGGCTACAGAATAGGGAACCAGGTTCTGTGGCGGGGATTATATGTGCGTGATCAGAAAAAGGGTTCTGTCACAGCCTCTCTGACGCGGTACTTCTCCTTCTCAGCGCTCCACATCCAGACCGCCGGCTACTCCAGTCAGGCGCGGGCCGGGATCGTCCTCGCCGGCGACCTCCAGGAGAGGATCATGGGGTTTGTGCGGAGAGAAGAGCCGGCCGCGGTCGAGGGAGAACCGGAGGCAGGCGATGCGGTCCTCAGGGAGCTCCGGGCGATCCGGCGGTTGCTTGAGGAGAGAAAAGAGTACACTCTGGAGTATACTACTCACGAGCGCCTTTCCCGGACGAGAATACCCCTACCACCCCCCCGGGGCACTTGAGAGGCGGCAAAAAATATTTCAGGGGTTGCTCTACACCGTCTTCACGAGCGCTGCGACATGCCGGCCAACCTCGCTCGTCTTCTTCGCCCCGCCCATATCCCGGGTCACGAACCCCTCGATGATGCTCTTCTCTATCGCGCTGAGGACCGCCTTCGCCGCCTCGTGCTCGCCGATCTGATCGAGGAGCATCGAGCCCGCCCATATGGTTGCGAGCGGGTTTGCGATATCCTTACCCCGGTACTTCGGCGCCGAGCCGTGGATCGGCTCAAACATCGAAGTCCCGGCCGGGTTGATGTTCCCGCCGGGGGCGAGCCCGAGCCCGCCCTGGATCATGGCCCCGAGGTCGGTTATGATATCGCCGAACATATTCGGCGTGACGACGACATCGAACCACTCGGGGTTCTTGACAAACCACATCGTGACGGCGTCGACGAAGTTAAACTCGGTCGAGACGCCCGGGTACCCGGCGGCAACATCGGAGAATACATCCCGCCAGAGACCGTAGACATCGGAGAGGACGTTTGCCTTGTCGACCGACGTGACCTTCTTCTCCCGTGCCATGGCGGTATCAAAGGCGTAGCGGATCACCCGCTCAGCGCCCGGCCGGGTGATGACGCCGATCTGGTAGGCGATCTCGTCTGCGTCGGTCTCGACATCAAGCCCGAACCTGATCTCATAGAGGTCGCGGATGATCTCAAGATCCTTTTCTTCACGCACACCGGAGAACCGCGAGCCGATACCGACGTAGAAATCCTCGGTGTTCTCCCGGACAACAACGAAATCGACGTCCTCCGGCCCCTTGTTTGCGAGCGGCGTCTCGACACCCTCAAGGAGTTTGATCGGCCGGAGGTTCACGAACTGGTCGAAGTAGAACCGGATAGCAAGTAAGATCCCCTTCTCAAGGATCCCGGGCTTCACCCGCTCATCACCGATTGCGCCGAAGTAGATCGCCCGGAACTTCGAGAGCTCCCGGAGGTCATCCTCGGTGAGGAGTTCGCCGGTCGCGAGGTAACGCTCGGCCCCGACGTCAAACTCCGTCCAGGCGATATCAAACCCGAACCGCTCGCCGGCGGCATCAAGGACCTCGCGGCCCGCCGAGAGGATCTCAGGGCCGATGCCGTCCCCGCCGATCGAGGCTACTGCATGTTGCATATCTCTACCTCATCCAGGTCTCGTGCGTAGGCTACAAGGCCGCCGGCCTCGACGATCGTCTTGAGGAACCCGGGCACCGCCTCGACGGCGAACCGCTTCCCGCTCGCCTCAATGAAGCCCGCATCGAGGTCCACCGTTATCGTATCGCCGTCCCGGATCTCGCCGGCGCCGGCACAGACCAGCGGCAGGAGCCCGGTGTTGACGGCGTTTCGGTAGAAGATCCGGGCAAACGACTCCGCGATGACGACCCGGATGCCGGCCCCGAGGAGGGCGAGCGGGGCGTGTTCACGCGATGAACCGCACCCGAAGTTCGCACCCGCCACCACAATGTCTCCCTCCCGGACGGAGCCCGCAAACTCATCCCTCGTCCCCTCAAACGCATGCTTCGCGAGTTCTGCCGGATCATAGATCGTCAGGAACCTGCCCGGGATGATCGCGTCCGTATCGATATCGTCACCAAACTTCCATACCCGCATACATCACACCTCCCTCGGATCGGTGATCTCACCGTAGAGAGCGCTCGCCGCCGCCGTCGCCGGTGAGGAGAGGTAGACCGAAGCCTGAGCGCTCCCCTGCCGGCCCCGGAAGTTCCGGTTCGACGTCGAGAGTGAGACCTCGCCCGGCGCAAGGAGGCCAAAAGCGCCGCCCATGCAGGGGCCACAGCAGGGCGCCTCGACGAGCGCTCCCGCCTCGACGAACCGCTCGATGAGCCCCGCCCGGAGGGCCTTTAGGTACTCCGTGCGTGACGCCGGGATGATGATCACCCGGACGCCGGCAGCAAACGAATCAGCATCCCCGAGAACCTCGGCCGCATCGGCGAGATCCTCGTAGCGACCGTTTGTGCAGGAACCGATGAAGACCTGGTCGACCTTCGTCCCGGCCACCTCATCCACGCTGACGACATTATCGACGTTGTGGGGGACAGCGACCTGTGGCGCGAGATCACTGACGCTGTAGCGCCGGCGCTCCGCGTACGTCGCATCACTATCCCCGGCGAGGTCGAAGGGCTCCAGATCCCGGCGTGCGGTGACGTAATCCCATGTGGTCGCATCGGGCTGGACGATCCCCGCCTTTGCTCCCATCTCGATCGCCATGTTCGCGCAGGTCATCCGGCCGGCCATATCCATCGAGTGCATGGCCGGACCATCGAACTCAAGCGCCCGGTAGGTCGCACCATCGGCACCGATATCCCCCGCAAGCGAGAGGATCAGGTCCTTTGCCCCGACCCGCCGGGGAAACGTCCCTTCGACCTCGATCCGGATGCTCTCGGGCACCCGGAAGTAGAGCGCACCGAACTTCAGGACAAAACCCATATCGGTCGAGCCGATACCGGTCGCAAACGCCCCCGCCGCCCCGTAGGTGCAGGTATGCGAGTCGACGCCGACGATGATCTCGCCGGGCGCCGCCCACCCCTTCTCCATCACCACCTGATGACAGACACCCTCATGGAGGTCGTAGTTGTGGATCCCCTGCTCCTCCGCAAACCGCCGCATGAAGACGTGGTTCTCGGCCGCCGGAATCGAGTCGGCGGGGACCTGGTGGTCAAAGAGCATAATGATCCGCTCCGGGTCGAATACCTGTTCTCCTCCCATATCACGGAAGACCCGGACCGCCAGCGGGCCGGTGATGTCGTGGACCATCGCTGCATCCACGGGTGCCATCACAACGTCGCCCGCATGGACGGCCCTGCCGCACGTCTGTGAAAATATCTTTTCTGCGATCGTCGCCGCCATGCAGTATCAGGGTAGGGTTAGGCACTCCAGACGTATTTAGTTTGGCAGGGATCCGGGGCCAGAATCCCCGTGCGAGTACCTTATGTGATACCATGTGGAATTACTGAAGAGAAACGATGACCAGCGGACCAACCCCGGCGATGCGGCAGTATTACGCGAT
>JAAYND010000283.1 GCA_012521035.1 Methanomicrobiales archaeon | reverse complement strand
TGCTCCACGACCGCGACCCCGAGTTCATCCCGGCGGTCGATCATCTCTCTCACGAGGGGCATTGCCATGTTGTTGATGCTGAGCGTCATCCAGATCTCTCCTGAAGGGGATATGGTATCAGGTGCTTTAGCAATTTCCTTCCAGGCATGTGGGTACCCGGTTGGCCGGTTTTATCCCCAATAACAGAAATATATCAGGTAAGCATGCTGGAGAACACGACAGAGAATGATATTGCCGGGCTTAGAAACGGCGTGATCGCCGGAACTTTCCTTGCCACTGTGCGGGAATGCCGACCGCTCGTGCACCACATCACAAACAGCGTCACGATCAACGACTGCGCAAACACAACGATCGCCGTCGGGGCCGCCCCGGTGATGGCTGAAGCCCCTGAGGAGGTCGCAGAAATGGTCGCCGCCGCAGACGCCCTCGTCCTCAACATCGGGACGCTTACGCATGAGCAGGTCGAGGCGATGCTGATCGCCGGCCGCCGGGCAAACGAACTCGGTATACCGGTCATACTCGATCCGGTAGGCGCTGGCGCGACGGCGTTTCGGACCGATACCGCGTGGAAACTTCTCAAAGAGCTCGATATCGCTGTCCTGAAGGGGAACACCGGCGAGATCGGTCACCTCGCCGGCGCCGGCGGGAGCGTCCGTGGTGTGGACTCAGACGGCATTGAGGGTGATCCCGTCGAGACGGTGCAGGAGTGCGCACGCCTGACAGGAGTCGTGGTGGCGATGACCGGGGATATCGATATCGTCGCTGATCAGAAGAGGGTCTTCCTCATTGAGAACGGCGATCCCATGATGGAGCGGCTCTCCGGGACCGGGTGTATGGTGGCATCGATCACCGGGGCGTTTGCAGCGGTCACGGATGATTATTCGTTCGCGGCGGCATCTGCGCTCGCGGCCTTCGGTCTCGCCGGGGAGCGGGCGGCGGCAGGGGCACGCGGCCCCTGCTCATTCCGGACGGCGCTCATTGATGAACTCTTCGTGCTCACCCGTGATGGCCTTACGATGGGTGCAAAGATAGAGGAGTTCTATGGCATATGACCTCTACGTGATCACTGACGAGGAGATCGGGCGCGGCCTCTCCCATGCGGAGATCGCGCGGCGTGCCGTAGAAGGCGGTGCCGATGTGATCCAGCTCCGCGACAAACGCCTCTCAGGCCGGGATCTCTTCACCGCGGCCGCCGCTATCCGCGAGATCACCCTCGATGCCGGCGCGCTCTTCATCGTGAACGACCGCCTCGATGTGGCCCTTGCGGCCGGCGCTGATGGGGTCCACCTCGGTGCGGATGACCTCCCTGTCAGGTGCGCGCGAAGGATCGCCCCCCCCGGGTTCATCGTCGGGGTCTCGGTCGACTCTGTCGATTCGGCGATCCGGGCAGAGGCGGCGGGGGCTGACTACGTGGCGCTCAGCCCGACGTTTCCGACAACATCCAAGGACGACGCCGGCCCGGGCCACGGGCCTGCCACCCTCTCCGCGATCCGATCCCGGGTCTCAGTCCCGGTCGTAGCGATCGGCGGGATCAACCGGGAGAACGTCGACCGGGTCATCGCCGCAGGGGCTGATGGTGTCGCTGTGATATCGGCGGTCGTCGGAGAGCCTGATATCGCGGCCGCCGCACGGGATATGCGGACCCGGATCACGGCCGCGAAGGCCAGAGCCCGGGAATAGCCCCGGGGCTGCCCGGACACAAACCATCTTAGTTTTTGTCATACAACCTCCTAGAGAATTATCCATGACCGAGATCATATTCAAACCGATCGGTACCATCTATTCCCCGTTCACCGACCCGAGGGACATGCCCATCCAGCCCGTCGGCGCCCGGGGCGTCCGGGGCACGATCGAGCTCGACCCGGCTTACGCTGCCGGCTTAAGAGACCTCGATGGCTTCTCCCGGATCATCGTCCTCTACCACTTCCACCGTTCCAACGGCTACTCGCTTGAGGTGATCCCGTTCCTCGATAAAACACCGCGCGGCGTCTTCTCGACGCGGGCCCCCCGCCGCCCGAACGCGGTAGGACTCTCCATGCTCAAGTTGATCGCCGTCGATGGTGCGACGCTCACCGTCGAGGATGTGGATATCCTGAACG
>JAAYND010000033.1 GCA_012521035.1 Methanomicrobiales archaeon | reverse complement strand
GAGGGATCCACAGTCCCTTAGGATAACCGTCTACCCCACCCTGGCAATGTACCCATGCTAATTGGTGGTATGATTTGATTAAGGTATCTCTTCGCTATCCCGGCACTCCTCATACCATGGAGCATTCTTCATATCATAGAGGTCTGCGAAAAGGCGGTTGGCCTGCGCATGCAGGCGCATCTCCTCCCGTTCACCCTCCTCCGTCCGTGGTGGAGCGCGCACTCTGGAGAACCATTAATAGACCCCGTGCTCTATAACGTACCAATGTTCCGGGCGCCCTCTGGCGCTCTGGGGGTGGGGAGATCTCCCCGAAAACGGCATGTTTCAGGAAAAACGGTCAAATTTCCGGATTTTTTTGGGGAATTGGTCGTCCATAATCTATACCGAGAGGTGATTAATCAATGGCAAAGGATTCAAAGATCAGAACCCCCATCGTCTGCGTGATGGGTCACGTAGACCACGGTAAGACGTCACTCCTGGATAAGATCCGGGGTTCGTCCGTGGTATCGACCGAGGAAGGCGCGATCACGCAGCATATCGGCGCCACACTTGTCCCCATCGACGCGATCACCCGCATGAGCGGGGCCCTGAGCAGGGTCAGCGTCAATGTCCCGGGTCTCCTCTTCATCGATACACCGGGACACCACGCCTTCACCACCCTCCGTGCGCGCGGGGGGGCGCTCGCCGATATGGCGATCGTTGTGGTGGACATCAACGAGGGCTTCCGCCCCCAGACGATCGAGGCGCTCCAGATCCTGCGCAACTACAAAACCCCGTTTGTCATCGCAGCAAACAAAGTCGACCGCATCCACGGCTGGCGCGTCCAGAAGGATCAGCCGTTCAACCAGACGTTTGCACAGCAGAATGAGCGTGTCCAGGGCATCCTTGAGACGAAGGTCTACGAACTCGTCGGCAAACTCTCCGATCTCGGGTTCAACTCCGAACGGTTCGACCGGGTCAGCGACTTTGCGCGGAACATCTGTATCGTGCCGACGAGCGCCCTCACCGGTGAGGGGGTTCCCGATATCCTCATGGTGCTGATCGGGCTTGCCCAGCGCTACATGACCGAGAACCTCAAGGTCAGCGTTGACGGCCCCGGCGCCGGCACCGTGCTTGAGGTGAAAGAGGAGCGGGGACTCGGTATGACGCTCGACGTGATCCTCTACGACGGAACCCTTGCGGTCGGGGATGAGATCGTTGTCGCGGGAAACGAGGAGATCATCGAGACGAAGGTGCGCTCCCTCTTAAAACCGCGACCCATGAAGGAGATCCTGATCGAGGAGCGGTTCGAGCGGGTTAAATCTGCAACCGCCGCTGCGGGCATCAAGGTCGCCGCCCCGAAACTCGATGGCGTCATAGCGGGTTCACCCCTGCGTGTCGTCAGGGGCACAAACCGCGACGAGGTCTTCGAGCAGGTCCGCCACGAAGTCCAGGATATCCAGGTAAACCTCTCCGATCTCGGGGTCATCATAAAGGCCGATACCATCGGTGCCCTCGAGGCCCTCTCAAAGGAGCTTGAAGGGCACCAGATCCCGGTTATGCGGGCCGCTGTCGGGCCGGTCACCCGCCATGATGTCATCGAGACGGGCACGATCAAGGATCCCCTCTACAGCGCCATCCTCGCCTTCAACACCCCGATCCTGCCGGACGCGATCGACACCCTGGCCGAGGCCGCGGCATCACACGTCAGCATATTTGAGGGGGGGGTCATCTACCAGCTCATCGATGACTACGTGGAGTGGCGGGATGAAAAGAAGCAGGAACTCGAACGGCAGCGGTTTGAGAAACTGATCATGCCTGCAAAGATCCGGATCCTCCCCGATTGCGTCTTCCGGCAGAGCAACCCCGCGGTGGTCGGCGTCCGTGTCCTCGGCGGGAAACTCCAGAGCGGCGTCGATCTCCTCCTCCTCCCCGATGGCCGGAGGGTGGGTCGCCTCAAGCAGATACAGGAGAAGGGCGAGACGGTCCATGAGGTGGATGCGGGCAAGGAGGTAGCGATCTCGATCGAGGGACCGACCGTCGGCCGCCAGATCAACGTCGGCGATGACCTCTACGTGGACATCCCGGAGCGGCACGTGAAGGTGATCGAGCGGGAGATGGTCAATCTCTTAAATCCGAGCATGCAGGAGATCCTCGAGGAGTTCACCACCTTCAAGCGCCGGGAGGATCCTTTCTGGGGTAAGTAGGCTTTTAATACCATATTGTCAAATTGTATAGGTACTTTCGAAGGAGTCGTCAAGATGGTGGATTTCAAAATCATCCTATCAGACCCGGAGACCGGGCGTTCATACAAGATCGATGCGACCGGTCCCGCCGCCGGTTCGCTCATCGGCAAGCGTATCGGCGATGAAGTTGATGGAGGTGCCTTTGGCCTTGCTGGCTATATGATCAGGCTCACCGGCGGCACGGACAGGACCGGCATCCCGGCGCGCCGTGACCTCCCCGGATCTGCCCGGCGAAGGATCCTGCTCTCAAAGGGCGTCGGGTTCCATCCGGTCATCGAGGGGCAGCGCCGCAGGAAGTCGGTGCGCGGGAATGAGATCAGCGCTGATCTTGTCCAGATCAACGCTGTTGTGAAGCAGCACGGTGCAAAATCCCTGGCCGAATATTTCGAAGAGCCAGAGGCAGCTGCAGAATAGATCAGCACCCCTTTTTCCTCATCAAAGTTCTGGATAGCCAGTGCCCTCGCCTACCGGCCGCGCCAGGGTTCCCTGAGCGTGGCGGGACAGCGGTCACGGAGGGGGCACGCCCCGCAGTCACGGGGGTGGGTGGGGCACCCGCATACCGCTGCGTACGCCGCGGTGAGCGCCGCTGCGTTGTTCCCCTCGTATGCATCGACGAGTCGGGTTGCCGCGCCGGCGACCTCGTCTGGCACCGTCTCCGGGTAGTAGCCGCTCCATGCCACATCCTGGAGCCCCGCGTCACGGCAGACTGTGCAGAGTCTCTCCATCTGCTCCCGGGAAGGCCCCGGGTGGTAGTAGAAGACGTTGTTTGGCCGAAACCCGATGAGCCGGTAGGGTACGGTCGGGTCGAGTGAGGCGATGAACGCCGCGATCTCACCCACCTCACCGTCGGTCATGCCGGGAATCACCACCGTCCGGAAGACCCGGATCTCCTCCCGCCCCTCGCTCACGAGGTACTTCGCGTTCCTGAGCACCGGAGCCACCGGCGCCCCCGTGAGGGCGCGGTGGACCGGATCCGACAACGCCTTGATCTCAAGGGTGATCACCCGGCAGAGGTCGACTATCCGCTCCATCGCCTCCGGTGTCGAGAACCCGCCGGTCGATATACCGATACCGAGATCAAGACCCTGCCGCTCCACCTCGGCCGCGACCTCCTCGATGTAGGGGAGGTGGACGATCGGATCCCCGCCGGTAAACCCGATTGTCCGGATGCGCGGACCACGGTAGGCAGCGATCCGCTTCCGGGCCTCTTCCACCAGCACCGCCGCCGGCAGATGACCGGCGTAGT
>JAAYND010000282.1 GCA_012521035.1 Methanomicrobiales archaeon | reverse complement strand
CGACCCTCTGCCTCTGGCCCCCGGAGAGCTCACCGCAGTACTTCGTGAGGAAGAGATCGGTAGACGGAAGCCGGACCAGATCCAGAGCCTCCCTCACCATCTCCAGCCGCTCACTACGGCTCCCGATATCGTTGATATCGAGAGGTTCCTGGATCGCATCGAGCACCGTAAATCGGTTGCTGGTTGAACTGAAGGGATCCTGAAAGACGATCTGGATACCCCCGAACCGGTGACCGGCCTTCCCGCCGTGAACCTTGCTGTCCATGAAATGGACCTCCCCATGGTCCGGGCGGAGGACGCCGGCGAGGATATGCGCAAGAGTGGACTTCCCCGAGCCCGTCTGGCCGACGAGGGCGAGAACCTCCCCCTCCCGGACCTCCAGGTCGACGCCATCGACAGCTACAAGGGATCTCTTATCCGGCAGGGCGTAGCTGAACGAGATGTCCTTCGCCTCCATGAGGCCCGCGATACCCCCCCGGTGGCACGCAACTTTCCATCCGTTCCCGCAACTCACAAACCCCGGGGGAGAGTGCCGGCAGGCATCGATTGCCTGGGTACACCGCGCCCGAAAGAGGCAGCCGGCATCGCTGTTCCCGCCGGAGGCATCCCCCGGTATCCCCCACATATCCTTGTAGATGAAGATGTCGGGCGTCGAGTTGGCAAGCCCCCGCGTATAGGGATGTCGGGGGGCGGTGATGACGTCGCGTGTCGGCCCCACCTCCATGGCCCTGCCGGCGTAGAGCACCATCACCCGTGAGGCCATAGAGGAGACAAACGAGATGTCGTGCGATATAAGGACCATGCTGTAGCCTCTGGATCTCTGCAGGTCAAGGAGCAGATCCCGGATCTCCTTTCGCGTGAACGCATCGAGAGCGGAGGTGACCTCATCAAGGATCAGCACCTCAGGATCGCAGGAGAGCGCCATTGCGAGTAAAACCCGTTGTCGCATGCCCCCTGAGAGCTGGTGAGGATAGGTCTCCATCCAGGCCGGGTCAAGGCCCACCATCTGGAAGAGTTCTTCGCATCGCACTTCAGCCTCCCCGGCCCCCATACCCCGGCGCCGGATCATGGGTTCACAGACCTGCACCCCGACCTTCATCACCGGGTTTAAGACTTCAAGGCTGTTCTGAAAGACTATGGCGATATCCGTCCACCGAAATGCATCCATCTCGTGCTCCGGGAGCGCCGTGAGATCGGTCCCGCGATACGATACCCCTCCAGAGCGCTTCGCGTTCTCCGGCAACAACCCCATGATTGAGTGTGCGATCGTTGTCTTCCCGCTCCCGGACTCGCCGATGAGCCCGATGATCTCGCCTTCCTCCAGACTAAACGAGACGCCGTCGACGGCCTTTACGGTACTGCCGTCGATCGAGTAGTGGCATCTCAGGTCATCTACTTTGAGTATGGTCATTCTGTGTTCCTCCGTGCCCGTAACTTCGGGTCAAGCACCCGCTCAAGATCCCGGCTTATGAACGCGAGGCAGAGGAGCAGGGCGATGAGCGCAACAAGCGGTGGGATGAGCCACCACTTCCAGTAAGGCGTGAAGTATATCGACCGGAAACTGGTCGCGTAGTTGAGCATCATCCCCCAGCTCTTGGACGTGGGGTCACCGAGACCCAGGAACGCAAGCCCCGCCTCTGCAACGATCGCGTGCGAGGTTATACCGATGACAAGGACGAGCAGTATCGGGAGCACCTCGGGGAATATGTGCCTCCGGAGCAGGTACCAGGAACCTGCTCCGTAATTGCGTGCGGCGATGATGTATGCGTGGGTCTTTACGGAGAGCGTCTGTGCCCGCGCTATGCGTGCCGGCCGCGCCCAGCTGAAGAGTATGAGGATGGCGATGACGTTTATCACGCTCGGTCCCATGAATGCAGATATGACGATGAGGAGCGGCAGGCTTGGCAGAGCCATGGTGACATCGATCACCCGCAGGAGCACCTGGTCGGCAAGACCGCCCCTGTAGGCTGCAAGTATACCGATAGCCCCGCCGCCAAACCCGGAAACAGTGGCCACGGCAAGACCTATGAGGAGGCTCATCCTCGCCCCATAGCAGATCTGGGCCCAGATATCCATACCGAGTTCATCGGTACCGAGGATATGCCCGGCCCCGGGGCTCTCTAATGAGTCGCCGGTGATCGCATCGGGCGGGTGCCCCGCGATCACCGGGGCGAAGAGCGCCATCAGGATGAAGAGGCTGAGCCCGAAGAGACCGATCTTTCCTTCGATGCTGAACTTTGAGAGGCCGCTTCTGATACGGTCAAAGATCACCTGGATATCAGGCGGCACCCAGGAGAATGCCGGTCGGGTCTCGTCATCGACAAACATACTTCATCCTCCCTGAGCAACCACCCTCGGGTCGAGTCGCCGGTAGATCAGATCGACAGTGAGGTTGCAGACCAGGATCGATACCGCTATAACGAGGAGAATTCCCTGGATCAGCGGGTAGTCTCTCGCGATCACGGCGGACCGAAGGGTCATTCCAAGACCGGGATAGCTGAAGACCGTCTCGACAAGCACAGAACCCCCCATGAGGGCGCCGATCATAAAGCCCGTCCGGGTCACCACCGGGAGTAGCGCATTCCTGAGGGCGTGCCGTGTCCAGACGACCCGCTCCCCGAGCCCCTTTGCACGCGCTGTGCGGATGTAGTCCTTCGTGGTCACCGTGATCAGGGTGTTTCTCGTGAGGAGATAGACGCCGGTGAGCTGCGAGAGGGAGAGGGTGAGGACGGGGAGGAACGCATGATGGGCGATATCACCCATCCAGTCCAGGACGCCGGTGTAGTTTGCGAACGGCGTGATCGCTCCTGCTATAGGAAAGAGCCTCAACTGGACGACGAATATCAGGAGCAGGATGATACCGAGGAGGAAAGACGGGATCTCCGCAAACGCGATCAGCCCGGCCATCATGAACCTGTCAATCCCCCTCTTCCGGTTCCAGGCGGAGAATGTCCCGAGCAGCACACCGGCGATCGTGCTTATGATGGTCGCGGCAAAGACGATCAGGATGGTCCACGGCAGGTGGATCAGGATCACGCCGCTCACCGGCATCTTGTTGCTGATACTCTTCCCGAGGTCGCCCATCGCCAGGTTCTTTAAGTAAATGATGAACTGCTCGTGCAGAGGCCGATCCAGCCCGTAGTACTCCATGTAATACGCGCGCTGTGCCTCCGTCATGACCACCACATCCTCTCCCTCTACATCCGAAGACTCCAGTGAGAACGGGTCTCCGGGCATCATCCGGGGCAGGAAGAAGTTTATGGTGAGGAGTATCATCAACGTCAGCAGGAACCTGGTGATGATCGCCCGGTTGTCTCTCATCTCTCCATGACCGTCCAGACCATCATGCCGGTATACATATCTGATGTAGAGCGATACTTTCCGTTCTCTGAGTTATCTCTGTAGTAATCCCTGATCTTCCGCTTCTCTTCGTCACTGAGATCCCGCCGGCCCCCCAGAAAGTCGATCGTCCTCTCCGCCGCATCAGCCCAGTCCTGCTCCATCTCCCTGATGGAGTGATTGAACCGGAGAAGCGGCTGGTACCCCCTGATGTAGAGGTACGTGAACGGATAGAGCATGCCGGGGCCGTGGCTGCCGTTCTCTTCGTTGAGGATATTTCTGTAGATCTCACGGTGTGCTTTGTCCACACCCCACTGTACAAAACCGCTGTAGTAGCAGAACTCTCGTGAGCACGCCATCATCCGGTCGAAGGTCTCGACATCCCTTATACCGGGTGTCATGGATGCTATAACGAGGTCGAACTTCTCCCGGAACCCGAGTTCGTCTATATCGGCCGACCACCACGAACACCTGATCGGGTCGATGGCAAGACCCTCGCGCTCTGCCGTCTCCCGGAGCCGGTCGAGCATCCCTGTCGATATATCGAGAGCCGTGATGTCCGCTCCGGCCCGGGCAAGGGGGAGGGAGAGGGTGCCCGGACCGCACCCGATATCGAGGATCCGTGCCTCCTCCGGTGAGAAGCCGGCTTCCCTGAGGAGTCCGATGACCTGATCGGTCCTCTGCCTCCTTACATCATCGGGGATATCTTTTGCGTAACGGTCCGATCTCCTGTCCCATACAGCCGCCTGCCAGTCGTCTGTGACCCGGTTGGCATGGTTCACCGATCTGGTCCAGTGGTCAACCCAGCTCCTTATGTTATCTTCGTGCTGCAATTCCAGTCCTCTCCAGGTAGGTCAGTTTGCTGTGGGTCCTTGCGTGGTGGTCAAACATGTTCATCCAGCCATCGTATTTTGAGATATACCAGGCATCGTAACTGGTTGTGTAGTAGAGCGGGATCGTCGGGATATCCTCTGCGATTATCTTCTGCATCTCAAAGACGATCGCCTTTCGCTTCCCGTCGTCGAGTTCAACTACTTCCCGGGCGGCGAGGTCATTCAAGACCTCGTTATGGTAACCGTATACCGCGGCCGCTGAGGCCACGCTGCTGGTCGTTCCGGTCACGACATCGGAGTATCGTGTGCGGAGGTAGTCTGCGTCCTGGCCCCATCCGCCAAAGCCGGATATGAGGAGCTCATAGTCGCCGCTCTTGAGGTTTGCGTCCCGCGATCTGCTCTCAAGCGCCCTGACCTGTATATCGATTCCCACATCTTTGAGTCTCGCCTTGATCAGTTCGCCTATCCGGACTTCACCGCTCGCGAGGCTGAGCGTGTAGGAGAGTTTCTTTCCGCCTTTATCGCGGATGCCGTCGCCATCAGTATCCTTCCACCCCGCTTCATTGAGCAGCGCCTTCGCCTTTGCGAGGTCGAAGGCATACGCCGGCTGGTCCGGGTTGTACCAGATGTGGTCATCGGGCAGTATGCCCATGTTGCCCCGTATTCCTGCACCCCGCTGGACCTTTGAGACCAGTTCGTCGCGATCGATTGCGTACGCAAACGCCTGGCGTATCCTCTTATCGCCCAGTTCGGGGCACCTCACCGCATTGAAGTAGAATTCATACGCCCAGAAGGCAGGTTGCTGCACGATCCTGACATCCGGGTTGGACTTCACCCAGTCCATGGTGTCGGGGGTGATCCCGGTGAAGTCGATCTCGCCCTGCTCAAACGATATGAGCGCGTCGCTTATCGGGATGAACTCCACGACCCGTATCGTGGGTTTCGGCCCCCAGTACTCGGTGTTTGCGATGAACTGGTATGACCCGTGCTCCTTGTTGTACTCTGCAAGCCTGTAGGGGCCGGTGCCGGTGACGGCCTCGGGGGCGATGAAGCCCTCCGGGTCAGAGACGGTGCTGTAGATGTGCTCGGGTATGACCTTGAAGCCGCACATCTTATAGAGGAATGTCGCGGCCGGCTGATTCAGCACAAACCTGACCGTATGGTCATCGACGACCTGGACGTGATCGATGATGCCGGCCTCTATCCCCCCGGATATGGGGACGTGCTTGAGTTCGTAGTCATGAGTGAACTTCACGTCATTGGCAGTGAACGGTGCGCCGTCATGCCATTTGATCCCTTCCCGGAGGTGAAACGTGTACTCTTTGCCATCGGGACTGACATCCCATCTCTCGGCAAGCCAGGGGATGAGACCTTCTTCGTCCTTCTCAAGGAGGCTGTCAAATATCATCGTCACCTTGGAAGATCCCGGCCCCCGCGGGTAGATGGTGAACGGCTGGGGATAGCCATAATCCCCGCCGGCGAGGCGGACGACCTCAGCCTGGTCAGCGCCGGAAGATCCGGTGGTGCTCTGAGTGGTGGTGGTGCATCCGGCGATCCCTGCCACTATGCAGATGAGCGCAAGCGATACCGCAAGCAAACCGATTTTTTTCATGCTCTCTCCTCATGAAAACCTGGTGGATGGCAGTCTCCACTCACCACCCGCGCGTGTACTCATCAAAGCAGGGAATACAGACAAAATCCCCGTTCTGCACCCTGGCACGGGATTCGGCGACCATCTCTCCACATTTTGAGCATTTTACGGAGCCAAAGAGCCTTGCCTTCTCGGGGATCTCGACTTTGACACGCTTCACGTTGAAATAGTCCTCTGGTGGATCGACAAGCATTCTATCCATCTTCTCCTGCTGGAGTCTCTTCAGCGCCTCTCTCTCCTCGGGGGATGCTGTACCCTCCCTGACCCTGGCCTGTAGAGCTTTTTGTGTGTCGTCGGTTTCGCGGTCTTTCAGGGATATCCTGACAGCATCCCCTGTTACCCGGTTGATGAAGGTGTAGACATGCTTGCCATGGTCCCGGAAGATCAGGTTGCCCTTGCCGAGCGTGCAGCCGGTGACTGCCTGTATGGCATCGATACCGCATGCATCGTTCTCGACGATGGCAATCAGTTGCTCATCCACGTCCCGGCCGGCACGTAGCTCCTGAAGCGCTATCTTTGATGCGCAATAACCGAGGGTTACCCCCGCGCAGTAATGCCCGTGGAACCTGATCACTTCTGAAAAGGGCAGGATGGCCGGATTTCCGGTTTCCTGTGGTCCATCTATGTCATCAATTCCCGAAGAGTTTTCGTACTTCGACATGACATCTCATTAAATGGTAGCACATAATAAACTTTTTGGAATTTAGCGTCATTATAATTAATACCAACACTTGATCATATCAGCTTATGTACGAATAATTTCTACTATAATAGTCAGAGGTGCCGGATCTCAGGCTGAGACAGAGCCCATATTCCAGTCATGCACAGGTTATTCCCGCTATAGAACCTAATTTCCTGTTTGATACCAAACACGTTGCAACTACACTGCATTCACAGCTGATGTCAGGCGACCCCTTCCCTCATGCCAGCCCGACTGGCAAAAATATCTCTTCAGAAGACTCTACCACAGGGCATGATGTTCTCCGTATGAAGGTAAGGTTCCCGACCCCGGATCGGTACCTTAAACTCCCGTATGGATTGAGCACATGAAGTTGTAAATCTGGGCGACACCAGCTCTGTTCCCTATTACTCGGCCTGGTTTCGCCCGTTATACTAAAATTCGTGGATCGAGAGTCACTCCGGCTTTGTATCCTCATATCTCATATCCCGGGCCAGATCTTTGCAGGGAGAAAAGATGCGGTGGTCGCCACAACCTGTGTTCCCGGGATGGATCAGGAGGATAGTTCTTCTTCATGCGTTACTTCTGCGATCTCCAGTGCGGATTTCCGTGAGGTTCTGGTTCCGAAAGCACCAGAACCCGCGAAACGGGATGAGATGATCTTCTACGAGGTTCGCATGCTCTAATATGCCAGTCGGCCTCCGTTTCCACCGATCTGTCGCATGGGGACGACGAGCGGTGTCTCGTCGTCCTGCCGTTGTACCTGTGCCTCTACGTCATAAACATCAGCGATATGCCGGGGTGTCAGAACCTCCCACGGGCTTCCAGCGGCATGGATTATCCCACCCTTCATCATGATGATCTGATCGGAGAACCGTGCAGCCATGTTCAGGTCGTGGACGGCCATGATCGCTGTGATTCCGCGTTCTGCGACGAGACCTGCGATGATGGTCATCACATCCAGCTGATGCCAGATATCGAGGTTTGATGTGGGTTCATCCAGGAGCATCACGTCGGTCTCCTGAACAAGTGCCCGTGCGATGAGCACCTTCTGTTGCTGTCCACCGGAGAGTTCGGTGAAAGGGGCGAGTGCGATGTCCTCAATACCGAGCAGGTCAATGACATCCCAGACGCGCTCCTCATCCTCTCCTGAGCTCGTCCACCCGAGGTGGGGCCGGCGACCCATGAGAATGACATCGAAGACGGAATGAGGAAATATACGGACAGAGCTCTGTGGCACATATGATATCTGCTTCGCGAGCTCTATACGCTTCAGCTGGACGAGATCTCTTCCATCGATTGCGACCATCCCCTGCTGTGGCTTGAGGATGCGGTCGATACACTTGAGGAGAGTAGATTTCCCTGATCCGTTCGGCCCCACGATCGAGACGAGGGTGCCCGGCGGGACCTTCAGACACATCCCGGTGAGCACCGGGGTTGAAATGTAGGCAAACTCCAGATCCTGTACGAGCAGTTTTACATTCATTGCCAGAACTCCTTGCGCTTTCCTTTGAGGATCAGGTAGAGGAAGAACGGTACGCCGAGGAGCGCAGTCATGATACCGGTCGGGATGATCGTCGGGCTGATGATGTTCATGGCCACCGCATCAGAACCGATGAGGAGGAACGCACCGAGGATGCCTGACGCCGGGATGAGGATACGATGATCGGCACCGATGAGCATCCGCGCTACGTGGGGCGCTACGAGCCCTACAAATCCAATCGTGCCCGTGAAGCAGACGATCGTCGCGACGAGAACCGAGGCGACCATCATGGTGATGATCCTGACATGGTTGGCCTCGACACCGAGACTCTTTGCGGAGTCGTCCCCGATCGTCATGAGGTTCAGATCCTGCGCCTTCCACCAGAGGATCGGTACGCATACTCCAAAGATAACAAAGAAGATCCCGAACTTACTCCAGGAGAAGGCGGAGAGGTCACCCATGCCCCATACGGTCATCAACCGCAACTGTTCATCGCTGGCAAAATACGCCATCAGTTGTGAGAGTGAGGAGAATAGGTAGTTTATCGCGATCCCTGCGAGGATAAGCGTTTCTGATGTCGCTCCCTTCAGTACCGAGAGTGATACGATGAAGATTGAGCAGAGCATGGCAAACGCAAATGCGTTTGCGATCAAAAGGTACGGTCCTCCGAGGACTGCAACCCCGAAGACAGCAGCAATGGCGACGCCAAAATGGGCGCCCGAGGAGATCCCGAGGGTAAAGGGGCTTGCGAGCGGGTTTTTTAAGACCGCCTGCATGACACACCCACAGATGCCAAGGCCAAATCCTGCAAAGATCCCGCCGATGATTCTCGGGAAGCGGATGTTCCAGACCACCTGTTCGAAGACCTCGTCCATCGTGAAGAAGTCGGGAAGGAACCGGGCGAGGAGCGTCTCGTAGACCTGGGGGATGGTGATCTCAAGTGGTCCGAGAGTGATGATGAACCCCACGGCAAAGACGATGAGACCGATGATGAACGCCAGAAAAACAACTTTGCGGCCTATGAGCCGTTTATGTTCTTTCCGTACCGCCTCAAGCCTCTCTTTTCGCAGCTCGCGGTGTTGCTGTGCTGCCTCAGAGTGAGGTTCATAATCACTGCTCATGCCGTGCTGTCCTCCTTCTCCCACCAGATCCGGGCCCGCCATCCGCTACGTACCCTCGCGAGCCTCCCATCGTCGGTCGGTTCAAGTGTTTCTTCGAGGTAGGTGCGGAGGATATCTACCTCGGAGGGAGATATGTTCCCGCGCTCACGCCACCAGGTGACTGCATCGTCGTGTGTTTCGTAAGTCTGGCGGTACGTGAAACGCTCGACTGAGACGCTGGCATAGATCCCCATGGCATGGAGGATGTTCGCGATGAAGATGTAGTCGGGCGTGAACCGTTCCTGTCCGTTCCGCCCGAGGCGGCGGAGGAGTTCCCTGTCCATTGGGTGGCGTTCGCTTCCGGCAAACCAGAGGATATGGACTGCCCGGCGTGCAGCGGCATCGATCTTCTCAAGCCCCGCGGCGAGGTCATCAAACCCGAGGGAGTTTGAGGCGAATACGACGTCGTGGACTGGAACATCCCGGCCCACTTCGACGTCCTCCCAGCGCTGACAGATGACTGAGTAGTTGGAGAGTCCTGCATCTGCCATATCCTGCTCCAGGTACGCAAGCATCCCTGCAGAGGGATCAAGAGCGGTGACGTGGGCGACTCGCCGGGCCATCGGAACCGCAAACCTGCCAGTGCCGGCGCCCATGTCGAGAACGGTATCATCCGGGTGCAGGTTGAGGGCGTCGATCTGCGCCTCAATATCTGCCGACGCCCCCGCAACCGCCCGGTGAAAGGAGGCTGCGCGCTGATCCCAGTCGACCGTATGACCTCCCGATCTCTGCCGGAGCAGCTGCCAAAGTCTGTTATAATCGACAATCGCGGTCATATCTGCTGGTCACGGGGGAACTCCAGGTAGTCTGCGTACTCGCTGTACACACCATCGACACCCAGGAAGGCAGCCATGATCTCGTTTCCTTCCTTATCCATATCGATATCGGCGAACCTGTCCGGGTAGAGAATTTTAGCCATATAGATGACGTTCAGGAGGTTCTTGTCGTGCGGCCGTCCGCAACAATGTGGGTAGAAGACGTTGTAGACCTGTCTCTCCTTGATCGCTTTTATCGACTGGAGTTCTGGTGCGTCCAGGATGAAGTTCACGCCGTCGGCATCATCGGGTGTTGAACAGGAGACGAGGATCACGTCAGGGTTCCAGGCTATGAGCTGCTCAAGGGCGACATTCACATCCCCGTCTGCGCAGTCCCTTGCGACGTTGATCCCGCCCGCCATGGTGAGGGGATAGTATGTGTTG
>JAAYND010000281.1 GCA_012521035.1 Methanomicrobiales archaeon | reverse complement strand
TCCATTTATCGTGGTGGAGACGGTAGAGGTTGAACTCCATCGGCCCGTCAGCGGTCATCGTGGTCGTCCGCCCGAACATCACCTGCCCCATATCGATGACGATCTGCGGGCGCATGTTGACGTAGCGCGCGATCGGTTCACTCTTCGAGCAGAAATCTTTCCACCCGGATCCGCCGTATGCGTGGAACTGGACATGGGTGGCGTACAGGGTCTGCCGCTTCGGGTTCATATCGGGTATGAGCCCGAAGGTTCCGAGCGTGCAGTTGTAGTTCCCCGGCGTCCCCAGGTTGTTGCAATGGAGGTGGACCGAGTGCGGGAGGCCGAGGAGTTCGTTCGCCTCGACGATCGATGTGATGATCTCTGCCGGCGTCACCTCAAAGTAGGGCACCGGATCCCGGATACAGGAGACGTTCTTGCCCCACTGCCAGGCCTCGGTGCCCCCCGGGTTCGTGAGTTTGACGGCGAATGCCTTCACCGCCTGGAGCGTCCAGGCGATTATGGCCGCGACCCTTCTCGTATCACCATCACGGATCGCCTTCATGATTCCCCAGTTTCCGTCAAAGAGGGCGTTTGCCATCGTATCCTGGAGCGGGGTATAGAGGAACTCTTCGTGGGTGTGGCGGGCCTCAAGCGGCGCCATAGCACCCTCAAGCAGGGTCGTGTAGCCCATAGCGCTGTAGCGGTAGCTGTTGCCGTAGGTGGTCGGGACGCTGTAGCCGGATGTGGCGTGCATCGGCCCGCACCGGGACGTCCTGCCGGCCCGCATATCCTCCGGGCTCATGTACCGGCCAAAGTTCACCTTCGTCCCGCATATGTGGGTATGCGAGTCTATCCCGCCCGGGAGGGTGAGCGCGCCGCGCGCGTCGATCACCTCGGTCGCGTTGCTCACTTTCTCGACGATCTTCCCATCCCGGATTGCGATATCCATTATCTCGGCGTTGATATCCTGCAGGGGATCGATGACACAGGCGTTCTTTATGAGGAGTTCATTCATCTCTTCTGCGCCTCCTGCATCAGTACATACATCCGGGAGAGGATCTCCTCGTCAGATGGGTAATCGGTGGAGAAGATCTTCCGGGTTCTGATAGGAACCCCGTCCATCCGGTAGGCCGTCCCCTCTGCATCGATACCGGTCACCGCCACCGGGATCTGTATGTTGCAGAACGCCGTTGTGGCGTTCGGGTAGGGATCGAGCTGGACCACCGGGATCTCGGCGAGGTGTTCGAGGCACCGGCGTGGGAAGTGGGCCGCCGGGTCGCTCCCGATGATCAATGCCGCATCGCACTCTTTCCGGGCCAGGACATCCACCGCTGTGGTCTCCCCGGGGTTGTAAAACGCTATCCCCCGGGAGTAATCGATACCATAGGGGTAGCCGGTCATCCAGGTATTTACCTCGTTTGAGCCGTAGACGTTGTAGTGGCCTCGCATAGCCGATATGGTGAACTTCGTGTGCCGGTTCAGCTCAGAGACCAGTTCGATGGCGTTTCGTATGTTTTTGTATTTTCCCTGTGTCATCGTGAGCCCGAGTCCAAAGAAGACCGCGCCGAACTTCGCCTCCTTGCAGAGATTCGCCACCCGTATGAGCTGCTCGCGGGTGATACCCGCGACGGTCTTAGGTATCGTCTCCGGCTTCCCGCGGACGAGAGCCCGGAGCGCCGAGAGGACCGCGTAATCTCCGCCGGGTTTGATCTGCAAGAATTCGTCGGCGACGTTCGCGGTCTCGGTCTTTCTGATATCCACGACGATGATCTTTCGGTCGCGGAAGGCGTTCTCAAGGAAGAAGCCGTCAGCGTAGTAGGTATACCGGGAGAGGTGACGGGGGTGGGCATCGATCGGGTTAGAACCCCAGTAGATCACGAGGTCAGCGCGGTTCTTCACGACACCGAGTGTGCACCCGGGGTGCCCGACCTCCTGGATCGCGAGGATCGACGGCCCGTGGCAGACCGAGGATGTGT
>JAAYND010000280.1 GCA_012521035.1 Methanomicrobiales archaeon | reverse complement strand
CAGAGCGGACCGAGAACCCGCCGGTGGAGATCGCGGTGAGTGCAATATTCACCGCATCCCAGGGAGATACCCCCGAGAGGAGGATCAACCCGACCGATGCGCCGGTCAACGCCAGGTAGATCTTCCACATCTCAAGGCCCGTCGCCACAACACTCGGCATCAGCGCCTCCGAGCGCCCCTCTGATCGGTAGAGGTGGAACTGGGTCAGCCCCGTCCGTGAGGCCATCGCAACGGTGAAGGCGACGATCCCGATACCGCCGAGCCACTGCATCAGTGACCGCCAGAAGAGGAGCGTCCGGGGCAGGTCCTCGACCGACCGCATCATGGTCATGCCGGTATCGGTCCACCCCGACATCGCCTCAAAGACCCCATCCAGGTACGGGACGCCGAGCCCGAGGGTGAACGGTAAGGCGCTTGCAAGTGCGCATACGAGCCATATCAGGGCGACGGACATGAGAGCAGTGGAGAGATGCGGTTCACGGTCCCGCCGGGGGATCCGGGTGAGAAATGTCCCGAGGAGGAAGAGGACGGCCGGGACAGAGGCCATGGGAAGGATCATATCCCATTCCCGGTAGATCACCACCACAGCGAGCGGCATCGCTGTGCCAATGCTGATGAACCGGAATATCCTGCCGATATCAGGAGCGATAGTCGAGAACTGCTCGATCCTCTCCATCGATAGAGGTTCTCCCGGTGCTCTTATCTATCTTTGCGGAGATTCGCCGGGAGCGTCCTCGATAGCTATGCGCCGGTTGATGATCCGCCAGGCGAGTATGAGCTGGGCTATACCGCCGGCCGTCAGGTAATCGCCGTTCTTGACCAGGTTGATGGGATGGACCTGCGTCTGGATCTCGATGTTCCTCTCGAGTTTCCGGACAACGGTGTAGTTTAACTCGCCATCGAACGTGAGCGCCCCCATCGCCCTCCCCTCCACCTTCTCGGTGGTGAACTCGACCATGAAGTTCCTCTGCGCGAGGGAGAGGATCGGGAAGAGGTCGATCGAGAGGTCGACGTTCCGGATGGTCCTGTCGATCTCGTTCTGGCAGAGGGTGACATGGTAGACGTTACGGTTCTCGCCTGCCTCCCGCCCGTACTTCGAGAAGGCAATTCCGATGACCGCATCAGCAAATCTTCGTTGTGGCGCGACGTAGCGCTCGTAGTCGGGTTTTCGCTCCTCCATCTCGGCAATAACAGTCTCCGGATCATAGCCACGCTGCTCCACGTCGCGCTTGATCTTCCAGGCCCGTTTAACACCGGGATCCGGATCAACGTAGAGCTTGAAGTCGATCAGGCTTCGCAACCTCCCGGTGATGAAAGGATGGAGCCCCTCGACGATAAGGATCTTTGTGGGGCTGAAGGGAACAGGGGGATCGAATGTGCCGTTGTCGTGGTTGTAGACCGGTTTGTTGATGGATTTACCGGCTTTCAGGGCCGTAAGATGTTCCTCAAGGAGGTCAAACCGGTTTGCCCCGGGGGCGAGCGGGGTGATGCCGAGTCTCTTTCGCTCCTGGCGGTCGTAACGGTGGTAGTCGTCGGTGGTGATCGTGGAGATCAGGTCTTTTCCAAATATCGCCCGGATGGCCCGGGTGAACGTGGTCTTCCCGCTCCCGCTGTCCCCCGCTACACCGATGACGAACACATAGGGTGACTCTGCAATGACTCTCTTGAAATCGGATGGTGGCATAGGTCTGGCTCAATTGAATTTATCGATATCCGGGGTGGTTAAGGTTTTGGTGCTGCCGGATTTGCCTGACAGGCTCCCGGCCAGGGGGGCGACCGGGCTCTGCCGGTGGTATTAAAAAACAGGAGGAGACCGGGGCGGTCTCCACAGGTCAGGGATTTATCCCCCGGATGAGCCCCTCAGGAGACGACGACCCCCGCTTCCTCGTGCTTCTTCCGGATCTCGTCGGCGAGCCGGTCCAGCGCTCTGAAGTCTTCCTCCTTCGGGTAGCCCTTGATGTAGACCGGCTCGATGAACTCGACCTTGAGCCGGCCGAGCATATCCTTCAGGGTATCGACGGTCTTCCCACCCCATCCATACGACCCGATCACCGTCGCGTAACGGGCCTTTGGCCGGAGGAGATTTGCGAGATACGCAGCGTAGACGACCTGTGGGTGAGGGCCGAACAGGAGGGTCGGTGCCCCGATAACCACCGTCGCGGCATCGACGAGGGCTTTTGCGAGGTTACCGATATCGGTCACCGGGAGGT
>JAAYND010000306.1 GCA_012521035.1 Methanomicrobiales archaeon | reverse complement strand
CTCGTGCATCCGCTCCTCTGCTTCCTCACGGGTCGCTCCGGTCGCCACGCATCCCGGAAGGTCCGGGGAGTATGCCGAGTAGTTGCCGTCGGTCTGCTCGACGATGACAAGGAATCGATACATCATTTATCTCCTCATGTTAGTCCAGCTTGTTTGAGAACGCTGTTCAGCGTTCCCGGAGCAAGAACATCTGCCGGGTGCCCTGCGATGGTGATCCGGCCCGGTTTTGACGGATGCTTATACTGCCGGTGGCTGCCCCGGGTCGCCACCAGATACCATCCATCCGCTTCGATCATCGTTATGCAGTCTTTTACTTTCATTCTTTCCCTGCCATGTTATCTCACGACGATCGAAACCGCCAGGAACCCCGGGGTGGCTGTCATGCTGCTTGCCCGGTACGAAATATTGTAAGAGGATGCTCATGTTTCTTGCGCTCCGATCTAACCGCTAGCCCGCACCCAGAGAGAGACTCGCATTTGGTTTCATAACAATCAACACCGGAAGGCTGCTTCCGATGTCTCCTTATGAACGAGCTCTGAATCCTGTTGGACCACATCCCATCGTTTCCCTGCGTACCCCGGCACGGATCATCCACTTGGTGATGTGGCTCTTCGTTTTGCATTCTTTCCCGGCCCCCCGCGGTTCTTCTAGGTGACCACAGTCTTGAGGGGTGGGTCAGCCGCCCAGAACCGCTGGGTGCGGAGATTCTTTCGCGCGTCTTCAACCGCACGTTGAGCATCGGTTTCGCAGGGGGCCAGAATATCGGGACACATCTTCGCAGACCTCCAGTTACCTCGAATATTCTGTGGATACTTACGAATACAGGAATCCAACCATCATATCTCAACTAAAACCGCTGATGGCTATGGAAGACCAGTACTCCTGCTTCTCTCTCAAATTTAAATTCCATGTATCCAGCAAATATAGATAGACCGACGAAGAAACTTGCAACAAATACCGAGAGGGTCATCATTGTTATGAAAGGGCCCTGACCCTGATGTTCGATACCTAAGGTAAGCATGGCAAGAGAGGCAGATAATAACCAAACGCAGACCATTGCAGCTCCAACAAAGACCAATGCTCCGGCAACAATACGCCTCATCCAAAGCCCAAAGTTAGTTTTCGGAATCTTTCTATCAATCCACATCACAACGGGATAAGCACAATAGACCCCCAGCAGAAATGAGATGATGATAAATAATGCGCCAATGTTCATAATCATGTCACTGAAATGATATTCAAGAGTTGTAAGCCCGAAAAAGATGAATAACACCCATATCATACCATAGATAAGCGGCCGATTTTGCCTATAGTGTAACACACGAACGGATTTTTTAATTTTATATCTCAAGCGCTTTGCAGTTGAGGGGTTATATTTGCGTTTTTGCGGGTGCTTGGTATGAAAAAGTGCTTTCTTATTTTTGGTGTATTTGGAAGGCTTCCTTTTAGGCTTCATTCTCGATCATTCAGCTATGATAAAGTTAAACCAGTTATCGACGGTGCCGGTTATTCGAGCGACCCTTTAGACACGATATAAATCGGTTTCTGTGGAACGCCTGTAATAACATTCCGCTTATTTTTTACCCAGTTGTTCAAATTGATGTACATATTATTGTTCGTTCGCCCGACCAGCACTACAACGATGTGACCATATCTCTGCCCTTTTGTCTCAATTTGACCAATTAATCTCTGATATTCTGCTGTTTTGTCTAAATTGTACTTTAATTCAATCCCTACTGATGCGTTACCATACATTGATTGGTGAATAATCCCGATGTCTAGGCCTTTTTTATTGTTCTTATCATCGCGGGTCACCTGACTATTCTGAAACTTTTCTCGAAGCGCAGAATGGAGATCTTCCGTGTATTTTATTTCGGATCGATAATTTTTGGCGGGTTGCCATTCCCTCACTTCCTGCAGCACCTCGCCTATGAGGTTAGTCATCATAATAGACCACCTTAGCTCACGTATGCTTATACCTTGTCAATTTAACATACATATAAAATATACGATAGTTAAAAAACTCCCTTGATTAAAGTGCCCTCATCAGTGGCACCAGCAGTATAAGTCAGAATATAAAACAGAACGCAATTACTGCCTTTTGGCCTACCACCTTAGGAAAGGATGCTCCCAGCAAGGCAAATTCAGGATGATCTCACAACGACAACCTGAAAACCCAATCCAGCAACGCTTCCCTAATGCTCAACCGTCGCCAATGAACATCAAAAACAGCAAACATGGACCGAGCGGGATTTGAACCCGCGGCCTCTTCCATGCCAAGGAAGCGATCTCCCCCTGATCTATCGGCCCCTGTTACCCTATACTGTTGATCGTGATCCCATAAAAAGGATTG
>JAAYND010000032.1 GCA_012521035.1 Methanomicrobiales archaeon | reverse complement strand
GCCTCCCTCCTCCTGAACTTCGAGGCGGTGGCGACGACCCTGATCGCCGCTGCAATCTTCGGGGAGTGGGTGAGCCGGCGAGTCTGGGTTGCGCTCGGGCTCATAACCGCGGCATGTATCCTCCTCACCTATGACCGGGCAGCGGGCTTCTGGCTATCTCTCCCGGCGCTCGGGATCCTGCTCACCTGCCTGTTCTGGGCCCTCGATAACAACATGGGGCATCGGCTCTCGGCAAAAGACCCGCTCATGGTCATCTCCATAAAGGGGCTCGGCGCCAGCATCATCACGTTCCTCTTCGCCCTCGTCGCCGGGCAGCAGCTCCCTGAAGTGGTCACGATGATCGCTGCCATGACTGTCGGATTTTTCTGCTACGGTGGCCTGACGAGCGTCTTCTTCCTCCTCGCCCTCCGGGGTATCGGTGCCGCCCGGGCAGGCTCACTCCTCGCCGTCTCCCCGTTCTTCAGCGTCCTCTTCTCGCTCGCTCTCTTCGCCGAGATGCCGGCCGCTGTCTTCTATGTCGCGCTACCGGTCATGGTGATCGGTGCATGGCTGCTGGTATCAGAGAGGCACTCCCATGCCGGATAGATAGCAGGCCTCCCACCACCCGATCGCGCGCCGGAACTCCTGGATTTTTGCCGGCGCCCGTTAGTATCCATCACCACCGGAGATGCAGTCACTCCATCGGCTCCCCTCTTCGGGGGCTCTGATTCTTCTGATATCCTCCGCGAAAACCGCCATGCAGGCTTCCTGCTCCATCACAATACTTCAGGGGTGGGGAGCTCCTCTCGATCATCTATCGCCCACGAGAAGAGCTATGATATTCCAATTTTTATTATAATAATTTACAAATAAATCACCGTAAAGGATATATATTTATACCACCATCCCCCCTCCACCGGCTAAACTATGACCGGACTTTAAATCAGAATCTGCACTCTGTCTGCAGCATGCTTCACTGAGCATCCGATCTGGCCAACCTGTTTGCGCCTACCGGATGGCATGTACAGCAATCTGTGGAAAGAGAGCAAGAGTTCACACAAGGGGGGAAAAATGACTAAACACACACATCTGGCACTTTTATGTGCTGTCGTCATCATCGGGTTACTGATACCACCAGTTCTGGCGGAAGAGGCGAGTCCGGAGGCGGGAAAGTATCTCTATCTCAGTCGTAACCAGGGTTATGCGCCGGAACATCCCGATATCGACGGCGACATGATCGTATGGGAAGACGACAGAGACGGCAACCAGAAGGAGATCTATCTCGGGACGATGGACAAAATCCAGAATTTAGCCGGCTACACCGGTGAGAGGATAACGTACGATCCCGCTTTTCAGGAGAAACCATCCATCTCGGGCGACTACATCGTCTGGCAGGGCAACCAGAGCGGAAAATGGGATATCTACCTCTATGAACGGTCTAAAGGAGAGGCAGAGAGACTCACAAGCGATATCGGCGATCAGTGGCTACCTGCAATCCACGGAGACTACATCGCCTGGTACGATGACAGTAGCGGTAAGACAGAGATCGTTCTCTATGATATTGCTGCCGGAGGCGTGAAGGATACCATCAGGTGCGACGCCAGGACGACGATTCCCGACAGTGATACTGTCGAGTTCAAGCCTGCGCTCTCGGATAAGTATGTCGCCTGGGTGGATAAGGCAAGCGAGAGGGTGTATTACTACGATATCGGGGCCGGAAAGGAGCGCGGACCGATATCGACCAGCACAGAACGCCAATCCTGGCCTTCGCTGTACGGAAGCCTCATTGTATGGGAGGATTACCGGGCGGTAGGTGGAAACCCGGATATCTATATGCGTGATCTTGATGATCCATCCTCCGAGGATAGGCAGATCACCTCTGATCCATTCGAACAGGTTTCGCCAGCGCTCAGCGGGAAGATCATCGTATGGGAGGATACGCGGAGTAAACCACGCGGAATCTACCTTTATGATTACGATCGCAAAGAGGAGATTCCCGTATATCTCTCCGACGATGAGTATGATGAACACCTCTACCCGGCCATAAGCGGTAACACCGTCGTCTGGCAGAGAGGCAGGAGTCCTCACTCAAACCTCTATATCTTCATCTACAGCCCTGGAGCAGTCAAACCGACCCTGACGAGTATCGAGGTCACCCCGGCCGCTCCCACCGTGGAGATCGGCGGGGAGATCGAGTTCACCGCAACCTGTTACGATGAGTTCGGCAACATCATGACGGGGATTGAGATCGCCTGGACGAGCAGCGACACAACCGTCGGAACCATCGATCAGACCGGCACCTTCACCGCTCTTGCCGGGGGCGTGACGACCATCACCGCAACGGC
>JAAYND010000307.1 GCA_012521035.1 Methanomicrobiales archaeon | reverse complement strand
GATGGGATTTGGACAGTCAACTGCAGAAGGGAATTATATCGCCCTTGTGGCATCAGATGACACCAGCCTCTACTCGGCACGGCCGTTCACCACAATCGATAATCCTACGGTGCACCTCAAACCCGGAGAGCAGGCGGATGTGACCGCAACGATCACCGTACCGTCCGATACATCGAACGGTGGGCGGTATGCAATCATTCTAGTCCACCCCGCTACACCTGAATCTGGAGCACCGGCGGCGTTTGCCACCGCAGTGGCGATCCCGGTCTTCCTGACCGTAAAGGGGGGCACTGTCACTGAAACCGGTGAGATCATCTCCCTTACGCCTGACGCTGTCGACCCCGCAAAACCCTTTGAGGTGGTTGCAACCTGCCGGAACTCCGGCAACCATCACTACTACGGCACCATGAGTTCGGTGACGATAGCCGACGCCAATGGAAAAGAAATTGCTTCAGCCACAACTGATCCCTTTATCCGTGCGATCGTTCCCGGCGAGTCAGTGAACTTCACAATGTCGGTCAAGGCGGGTCTTGCGCAGGGCACCTATCAGATGACCGCCAGCATGAAGACACGGGACGGGAAGGTGCTTGCCGAGAAGACGATTCCTCTCTCGGTCGGGAACCCGCGGGTAGCTCGATCAGCTTCAGGTTTTGGAGTTCTGGTTGCAGTCTCGGGAATGGTGCTTGCATCCTCTGGCGTACTCTGGTGTAGGAGAAGAGAGAAGAAGTGAAAGAAGATGACGGAACATTGCTTCAGTGGCACAAACCCACTTTCCAATGCGTTTCAGCTAATCAATGACGAGAGCGAGATTCCACGCTATGGCAACGGGGCTTATAGATCCATGATCGACGTAGCTGGCGAAAGCAGGACAGACACCACACGTGTGCAACAGGCAGCCTATGCGGCTAGTCCCTATGATATCATATTGACTTTCACGGGGGTGTCTACGTGAAATCTACTACTTTGACTACAGTGAGAAAGGGAATCTTCGTTCCCTTTATTTTCACGCTGGCACTGGCACTCCTCGTTGCTCCTGTCGTTGCGGGAAGCACCAGTGTTGCCATTGGAGGTGAAATTCTTCCGCAGGGTGATCAGACAGTGAATGTGTCCTTCGAGGTCTCCGGCTGCAACGTGACCACGGGTGACGACGGCAAGTCTCATGTCCGCATCGACACCTCAGAAGCTCAGGCTCGGGTAGCAGGAACCACCATCACCATCCCGCAGGAGACCTACACCCTGACGATCGAGACGGATGAAGTGCCCGCCAAGGATGAAGGCGGCACAATCACCGGAACGGTCGCAAAGATCCGGCTTGATACGAAACCGATCGTCACGAAACTCGATACGGTCGGTGCAGTCAACGCCTCCATCTCGGCGAGCCTGACCCATCTCCCGGCGAGAGCCAGCCTCACAACGACCGTCTCACAGGACGTCGCCCCCGATGCACGGAGCGCCTTCCAGCTAGCCGCCTCCGACAGCGGGCTGAACCTTATCGATGTTGCGTATACCCTGAGCATCGTGAGGACAAAACTCGAGAACACCCAGGACATCGCAGACGCCACCATACGGATGAGCGTCAGCCCTGAGTGGG
>JAAYND010000279.1 GCA_012521035.1 Methanomicrobiales archaeon | reverse complement strand
TGAAGAGCTGGTCCCACGTCGTGATCTCAAGCGAGGCGAGGAGAGGGTCAGAGAAGAACTGTGCAACCGCCTCCCCAAACCGCCGGATCTGGATCCGGGGCGCGGTGTCCTCGGCAAAGTGGAGGATACCCTCCTTCTCACGGATGAACTCGGTGATCAACCGGGTCTTTCCGATCCGGCGCCGGCCATAGAGGATTATCAACCGCCCGCCATTGGCCCGCCACTCCTCCTCAAGGAGGGCACGCTCGGTCTCACGGTCGACGAAATCCCTAATCATGATTAGTACTAATCTGGATTAGTATTAATGGCTTCGATGCCGGGGGATGGGCACATGGGTCTGGATCATCAGCACCGGGCTCTCCCGACCGGTTGCACGGGAGGTTGCCGGGCAGGCGGTGAAGCAAGAATGGCCAGGGGTAGCAGGTGTGCTACTCCGGTGCCGGCCCTCCCGGTACGATTGCGCCCGGTTTCATGATCGGCAGAATCCTAATTTTGATTAGTACTAATCAGGATTAGGGGGGGATGATCTCGTGGGTACAGGATCTGCCCGGCTTCCCGGAGAGACTGATGAGTACACCCCTGCACCGAAAACATCTATCAAGGCTGTTCGGGAGGTGGTTATACTCCGGGTGCCGGCTCCTGTAAAACCACTCCGGAGAGCGATCGGGCGGCATCGATCACATACTATAAGCCTCATCCCGGCAAGAGAGTAGAAACATGAGTCTGAAAAACCCGGGCGGCGCATCGCGGGCGGACGTCCTGCGGAGACTCAGGATGCAGTTTGTCCAGGGTGATCTTGAGGTCGAGCGACTGGCAAAAGAGACCGTCACTGAACCGCAGAGGTTCAGGGGTATCGCAGGATCGGGAAAGACCCATATCCTCTGCCAGAGGGCGGCCTACATGCACTGCAAGCAGCCCGATCTCCGGATCGTATACACCTTCTTCACGCGCTCACTCTACGGGTACATCGAATACTGGATAAAGTTCTACTGCCGGATGTACGGCGGGGAGTTTGACCCGGATGATCCGGAGAGCACGCTCAGGATCCTTCATGCATGGGGGGGCGCCGGCAGAACCGGCTTTTACCGGACGCTCTGCGACCACCACGATATCGATTTCTTCTCCCCCGAAGACCTCAGTGAGGGGCGGCCCGGGGCCCCGAACGAACTCTTCGCACGGGCGTGCAAGAGTTTTCTCCAGATCCAGGAGAGCAAGGATCTCGACTTCGATCCGATCTTTGATGCCGTGCTCATCGACGAAGGACAGGATCTCATCGTCGATCGTGAAGATCTCCTCTATCAGGGCAAGCAGCCGTTCTTCTGGATGGCATACCAGTCGCTCCGCCCGCCAGACCCGGAGAGACCGGAGAGGAGACGACTGATATGGGCGTACGACGAGTACCAGAATACCAGTAGCGTCAGGATACCCGCATCAAAAGAGATCTTCGGCGAGGAGTTTATTCTCAGAAAGAGCGTCATCATGCGGAGATGCTACCGGACACCCGCCCCGATCCTCATGGCGGCACACGCGATCGGCATGGGCCTCTTCTTCCGCGAAGGCATGCTCGCCGGTCCAACCACAAAGGCCGAGTGGAGCGCACTCGGGTATGATGTGGAGGGGGAGTTTAAGAGCGGTCGCCAGGTGAGGATCACCCGCCCGGAGGAGTGCACAGCAAACATCGTGCCCGATATCTGGGATGGGCACCTCATCGACCTCCAGGTCTTTAGCCGGCGCGAGGAGGAGGTCTCGTTTGTCGCGCGATCGATACAGCGCGATATCACCATGAATGGGTTGCGCCCCGAAGATATACTGGTTGTATCCTTAAACACCCGGTCAAACGCCGGACTGAGGAGTGTTGCAGAGGAGCTCATGGAACGGGGCATCGAGACATACATCTCATCTGCGCCGGCTAAAAACCGGCTTGCTACCGGCGCAAGGCCGGATACCTTCTCCGAGGCGGGCTGCGTCACCCTATCGAGCATAAACAGGGCGAAAGGAAACGAAGGGAATGTGGTCTATATACTCGGGTTTGATATAATCGGGAGAAACGACGAGAGCATCCCGCTCAGAAACAGCCTCTTCGTCGCCATGACCCGGTCCCGGGCATGGGTGACCCTCACCGGGATCGGTCGGTACCCGATATACGAGGAGATGAAGACCATTCTTGAGCAGCTCCGGAGCACCGGCGCGCTCAACTTCACCTACAGGAGCAGGCCTAAGATCGCGTTCGATGCGGGTGTTGATGCGGAACCGGAAGGCGTCTCGTACCAGCAGATACTGTCATATTCGGATGATTGACCCGGCACGAGGAGAGAGGGATAACCTCTTTGCCACCCCCGCCTGATGATCAGAGTGGATGATCCGCGACGTCCGTGAGGAGAGGGACACCTGGTACGCCTTCGGGCTTGCAAAACTTCAGGCCGGCGATATCGATGAAGCAGTCCGGTGTTTCGATCGTGCGCTCGAACTCGACCCGACGTTCGCTGAGGCCGCCCGGATGAGGGGGGAGGTGCGGTTAGAGCCCGGCGCCGGGGTTGCAGAGGAGCCCACTCACAGGTATGAGGCGCCGCGGAAGAAGGAGGAGAAGCCGGCGTCCCGGTCCCGTTCCAGAAGAGCCAGAAAGATCCTCCAGTTTCTCCGGACGGAAGAGCACTTCAGGGATAAGGTTGCGCACATCGAGAAACTGGCCCCGCACGAACCCTCCTACGGCACCGTCTCTCCTCCTCTCCCTGAACCGCTCGCAGCATACCTCAAGCGGCAGGGGATCGATCTCTATACGCACCAGTGCGAGACCATCCGGCAGATCCGCGAGGGAAACCACATCATCCTGACCACACCGACGGCCAGCGGAAAGACACTGGCGTTCAACATCCCTGTATTTGAGATACTGCTGAAGGATCCTCTTGCGACGGCGCTCTATGTGTACCCCATCAAAGCCCTGGCAAACGACCAGTACAAGACACTGAGAGAGTTTGAGGCGGAGACGAAGATCATCGTCAACGCCAGGAGGTTTGATGGTGACACACCGGATGACGAGCGCGATCGCGTACGGAGCAGATCGAAGGTGGTCCTGACAAACCCCTACGCACTGCACTACATACTCGGATCACATCGGAGATGGGCGTCTTTCTTCTCAAACCTCAGGTGTATCGTCATCGACGAGGCGCACGCCTACCGTGGGGTCTTTGGATCAAACGTCGCCATGGTATTCCGGAGGTTGCAGAGGATCTGCGCCTATTACGGCTCGGATCCGCAGTTTATATTGTCATCTGCTACGATCGCAAACCCGGAGGAGTTCGGCGAGAAGCTCGCCGGCCGGCCGGTCGTTCATATCAGCCGCGACGGATCCCCACGGGGCTCCAGGTTTTTTGTCCTCTATAACCCGGAGCTGAAAGGAACAGGAGGTGATACGGCGTCGCTCTCCGTGCATAACGAGACGGTGAAGCTGCTCTCTGCATGCGTCAGGATGAAGACTCAGACGCTCTGCTTCGTCCGATCGCGCCAGCTGGCCGAGCTTGCCACGCTCTGGACGAAGGAAGCGCTCAGCGATAAGTACCCCCGCCTGGCGCGGAGGATACAGTCATACCGGGGCGGCTACCTGCCCGAAGACCGGTTGCGGATCGAGCAGCAGATCAAAGATGGTTCTCTCCTCGGGATCGTATCGACAAACGCCCTTGAGCTCGGTATCGATATCGGATCGCTTGACTGCGTCATCCTCTCCGGCTACCCCGGGACGATGATGTCGACCTGGCAGCAGGCGGGCCGGGCGGGGAGGCGGGCGACGGAGTCCGTCGCGATCATGGTCGCTTAC
>JAAYND010000278.1 GCA_012521035.1 Methanomicrobiales archaeon | reverse complement strand
GCCTCTTTGAGGAGCCTGACCGCCCGCAGGGTCAGGAGTTCCGGGTCGCCGGGCCCAAGGCCCACCCCTACGAGCACCCGGCACCCCCGACGATGATATAGACAGGATTTAAGGGTTTGAACATCATTCCTCCGGCGATGGCAGTTGTCCGGGAGACCTGCAGGTGGACAGCCTCTATAAATATGCCGAGGCGCTGCATGCTCCTGATAGCCTCATGGAGCGTCCCGACCATGACGGCGTTGACGACGATCCTCCCACGCACCCGTGTGGCGAGGAGGTCGAGCACCTCAGGGAGCCCACGGGAACCCCCGACGAAGGCGGCGTCGAGGTGGTCGATACGGCTGAGGATATCCGCCGCCTCCCCCTCGAAGAACTCGATATTTCCGGCGCCGGCGGCTGATGCCTCTCTCCGGGCGTAGGCGATCGCCTCCGGCCTCCGGTCGATCGCGTAGACGCACCCTGCCACCCGCGACATCGCGATCGCGACCTTTCCGGTCCCGCATCCGATATCGGCCACCCGGTCGCCCGGGCGGATGCCGAGCTTCGCGAGCGAGACTGCCATGACCTCATCCTGTGTAGGTCCACCTCTCAATCCCAGGTTCCTCATTTCCCAGATAAATTTGTGTTAACTCATATAAAATGGGGTGGTGGGCGATGGCGCTCCCGGCACCCGGGGAAATGTGTCACTCCGGTGGTGCGCCCCCTATCTCTCTCCCCGGGCAGAGAATATGACACTGCAACTCAGGCGAGATGCATAAAAGTTTTTGCGATGGCGACAACAACATGAGTACAATGCTCAGGATAAACCGAGACAAGTGTGGATACTGCGGCACCTGCGTTGCAGTCTGCCCTGAGGATGCGCTCGAGCTGATCGATGCCTACCTTAGCCTGGAGAGGGATTGCATCGCCTGCGGCATCTGTGCACGGGCATGTCCGCTCGGGGCGCTGGAGGTCGTGCATGAAGAATAAATACGATATGCTTGTTGTCGGTGGCGGGCCCGCCGGCGCTCTTGCAGCAAAGACTGCGGCTGAGGCAGGAAACACCGTCTGCCTCATCGAGAAGCGCCCCGCCATCGGGACACCCATCCGGTGCGCGGAGGGGATCGGCAAAGAATGTCTCTTCGAGTTCATTCAGCCCGATCCACGCTGGATATCGGCTGAGATCGAGCGAGCCCGGCTCATCACGCCGAACGGCACATCCGTCAGCCTTGAGCAGGAGAACCCCGGAAATGTGGTCGGCTACATACTCGACCGGAAGATATTTGACCGGGAGCTCGTCTGGCAGGCGGCCGAGGCCGGGGCGGACGTCTTCGTCAAGACCCGGGCGACCGCGCCGATCATGGAAGGGGGTGCTGTCCGGGGCGCGAAGGTTATGGCGACCGGCTCGCCCGCCGATATCAGGGCGGATGTGGTCCTCGCCGCTGACGGCACAGAGGCGCAGTTCGCCCGGTGGGCGGGGCTCGATACAACCGTCCCTCTCAGGGAGATGATGAGCTGTGCGCAGTATCTCCTCACCGATATCGATATAGACGCAGCCTCCACGGACTTCTACCTGGGCAACGACGTCGCGCCCGAGGGCTACCTCTGGGTCTTCCCGAAGGGTGATCGGACGGCAAACGTCGGCATCGGTATATCGGGCAGGAAGAGCCGGGACGGGTCACGGGCAAAGGATTACCTGGACCGGTTCATAGCGAAGAATTTCCCGGGCGGAAAGACCATCGAGGCGATCGCCGGCGGTGTCCCGGTCTGCCAGCCACTCCCGTGCACGGTCGCTGACGGGCTCATGGTCATCGGTGATGCGGCACGGGTCGTCGACCCCCTCACCGGGGGCGGGATCGGAAACGCCATGTACACCGGGAAGCTCGCCGCGCAGGTGGCCTCAAAGTGCATATCTGCGGGCGACTGCTCAAAAGCGGCACTGATGCCCTACGATACGGAGTGGCGCGCATCCCGCATGGGGAAGTCCCTTGAACGCAACTACAGGGTCAAGGAGTTCTTCATAACCCTCAATGATAAGAAGCTCAACGTCCTCGCCGACTCGGTCGCGAGCGTCGGGCTTGCGGAGTTCTCGGTCTCGGCACTCATCCGGGAGCTGATCAAGCGCAACCCGAGGATGCTCTTTGAGCTCAAGGCGCTCAAAGACGCATTACAGTGACCGCTTCAGCTGTCGATTGAGGGTCTTTAGTGTCTCACCTTCAGCCTCTTTTTTTGTAAAGACCGTTATAATATCCCCCGGCCGGATGCGGACAGCGCCGCTCGGTATGATCAGGTCTCCTCCGGCGCGCCGTATAGCGATGAAGACAAAATCCCGGACCTCGAGTTCCCGGATCTCGTGATCGACGATCGGCGCGCCCTCCTCAGCGATTATCTCGAATATGAGTCCCCCGGGGATCGAGGCGACCTGCTGGAGGTTCGGGCTCCTCGCCCAGTAGTAGAGCCGGCTCG
>JAAYND010000277.1 GCA_012521035.1 Methanomicrobiales archaeon | reverse complement strand
CTCTTCACCCGCACGACCTCATGAACCTGGTGATTCCTGCAGAATGGGCAGTACGTCCTGAATTTTGATGGCATCTTCATAATAATAGCCTCTATCCAAGTACCTATATTACTTGTTAAGCCTGATATTTAAGGCTATGTCGCGCTCACAGAGCACATCTGCATTGCTCTCCGGCAGGGTAACGATATCACCGCGTTCAAGCGCATACGTCCTCCCGTCAACCCCCATGAACGGCTCTATATCAGACTTGATGCGCACAAGGGCGTAAGGAGATGTGATGGGGGTGGTGACAACCACCTCCGGCCCGGCATCGATCGCCTCGTCGATCGAGTCCATATCCCCCGCCCTGATCCCGAGAGGATCCTCCTCCCCGTGGACGAGCGTCGCCCGGCACCCCTCGATCGCGTCGATGATCTGCGCGTACATCGCCCGCTCCGCCGGGAGCATCTTTCTCGCCTCCTCCTTATCGAAGTACTGCCCCTCGACCTGCTGGAACGCGAGATCGAGGATCTGCCTTGTCCGGAGAGAGAAGATCTCCTGCACCGTATCGGTGACGCTCCCGATCTCCTCGATGACGAGGCTCCCCGCCCGGCTATCGAGCGGGTTTTCAAGGCCGTAGTAATCGACCTTGAGCTTCTCAATGTAGTCCCGGGCATTCTCGTAGAGAGCCGGCTCGATGTAGGAGAGCCTGCCCGTGTGATGCATATCAAGCAGCGTCTGGCGCAGCTTCTCCAGGAAGTCGCCGGCCATCTACACACCTCCCGCGATCTCTGCAACGCCACGGCAGCAGAGGAAGACCGCGAGCGCCTCAGGCACGTTCGCAGGCCCCGCCTTGAGCGTATAGGTATTCCCGAGCAGGGATGTGGTAAAGTTCATCTTCATATCCACCCGGACCTCCCGCTCGCCGAAGACCACCGCGTCGATGAGCGGGTCGAAGTCATCGAGGTCCCGGATATCGAGCGGCACCACCCGCATACCGCTACCGCCATGGAGCGACCCCGCCGCCCGGATCAGGCGCTTGATATCCGTCGTGACCGGTTCATCGGCCCGCGCCCCCGCATCCCGGACCCGGCTCTCAAACCCGGGCGAGTCCATGATCGCCCGGACGACCCGGTTCTGCATGAGGGAGGCCGGCCCTCCTTTGCGGATACGCTCAAGATCCCTGAGGAACTCCTGGCCCGTCTTCTTACCGATCCCGCTGAGCTCACCTATATGCGCCATAGCCTCCTCCGCCTCAAGGCTTGCAAGCCACGTGAGGTGATCCCGGAGGGCGCCCGTATACCGCCGGCGCCACGCGGTGGAGGGGGCGCGGGGGGCGAGCATGACAGCCGGGTCGATCCCGATCCCGCAGACGTAGTCGACGATCTCGCGACGTTCCGGCCCCCCCCAGCCCCGGACGGCGATATCGGTCACGTGGATGTGGTAGCCGCGGCCCCCCGAGAACGCGACCCTGATGTGGTTCTTCGAAAAACCCAGTTCATCGATGAGCATCCGGACAAGCTTCACGGTCTCCTCCCGGACCCGCGCAAGCATCATGGCGTAGGGACCGCGGACGATCTGGTCGGCGTCGAGGTCAAAGATCAGGTCTGCGCCGGCCCAGTGCTTCTCGATCATGGTCGACGCCGCCGGCGTCTGGTAGTAGGCTGTCGAGTAGTAGACGTGGGCGGGGACCAGGCTTTTGACGTAGGCAGCGAGTTCCTGAGGATCCATAAACGCCATATGCCGCCTCATCCGGATATCGGCTGAAGCGTCAAAGAAGACAAAACCCCATTCGCGTTGCTCAAGGGAGGAAGGCGGGATGAGGTTCTGCTTCTGGTAGTACTCCATGAACCTCTGCTTCACAAACTCAAGCGTCGCGGGCTTCATAGAATCGTCTTGATCATGTATGGACCCGCTCGTTCATATCCCTGTTTCCTGTAGTAGGGCCGCACCCCGACACCGCTCATAACCGCGAGCCGCGCAAACCCCCGGTCGCGGGCCTCTTCCTCGGCGCGGGAGAGGAGTTGTGCGCCGAAACTGCGGTGCTGCCACTCGTCCTCCTCCGCGGGGGTGCCGAGGGGGACCGCGCTCCCGTAGACGTGGAGCTCGCGCAGGAGCGCAGCCCCCTCGAGCTCGGCGCGGAAGGTCCGGTGCGGGAACCGGAGCCGCGCAAACCCGACGAGGGCGTCCTCTGAACCGGCCTGGATGAACCGCTCCTCGCCGCCGCACGACTCGTAGACATGCGTCGAGATCGCTACCTCATCGGGTTCGGGCGCCCGGCCGATCTCCCGGCACCGGATACACCGGCACCGGAGCCCCTGTTCGTGGAGACGGTTCCCCGCAAGCTGCCGGAAGTTGCTGTGCCGGGAGCCTGCGACGATCAGTTTCGCCGGTATATCGCGCTGGATGCGCTGGAGGCGGACGTACTCCGGAAGGAGGGATTTTGCGTAGGCGACGAGGTCGATCAGCTCATCCTCGGTGTAGGGGCGGTACTCGCCCCGCTCCCAGAGCGCCTCGATCTCGGATGCCGGCGTCACCAGGGTGGGGTAGATCTTCAAAAAATCCGGCCTGAACCGGGGATCGGCGAAGAGGTCCCGGAACATCTTCCGGTCGTCCTCCATGCTCGCCCCGGGGAGGTTTGGCATCATGTGAAACCCGACCTTCAGGCCGGCATCACGGAGAAGGCAGTTCGCCTCGACCGACTCCGCGACCCCGTGGCCCCGCCGGTTGTACTCGAGTATCCGGTCATCCAGATGCTGGACGCCGATCTCGACCTTCGTCACCCCCATCTCAAGCATCCGGTTGATATGCTCCTCGCGACACCAGTCCGGCCTCGTCTCAAACGTTATAGCGATGCACCGGACCCGGGCCCGCTCGTTTGCGGCGAATATCGCATCGAGATCCGGCCTCTCCGGCACCACACCGACCCGGGGGTAGTCGTTCATCGCCTGCACCGCAGCACCGACGAACCACTCCTGGTACTCGACCGGCCGGGCGGTCATCGTCCCGCCCATGACGATCAGCTCGGTCTTATCGACGTGGTGGCCGAGCGCCTCAAACTGCCCGAGACGCGCCTGCACCTGGTCGTAGGGGTCAAACGCATGCTCCCGCGCCCGGAGCGCCGCCGGTTCCTCCCCGGTGTAGCTCTGGGGGGAGGCGAACGGGTGCTCCGGCCCGCCCGGGCAGGGCAGGCACTTCCCGTGCGGGCAGGGGTGGGGGGATGTCATCGCGGCGACCGGCGCAACACCCGAGAGCGTCCGGGTCGGCTTCACGAGGAGGATCGGGCGGAGACGCTCGCGCTCCTCGCGCGTTGCGCAGGCGAGAATTGCAGAGTTTTTCGGCATATTAACGCCGTATTCCCGGCAGACCTCGAGCTTGATCCGCTGGATATCGGGATTTAGCCCTGCAGAAAAGATCCGGGAGATGATCTCCCGGAGAACTCCTGTATCATTCATCGTTTAATGATTGGTCATCATCCCATCTGAGCGAACCTCATGCCGGTGCTCGATGTAGGGATCATGGTGAGATCTGATATGGTGAACAACCTCGTCCCCGAGGGCTAAAATAGCTTTTTTATGTGAGATCTTATTTTTATGGATATGGACTGGTGAGATGTGGAGAGCATCATACTGGTCGGTCGGGACCTCTTCTCCTGTGGTTCCTTCATAATACTTCTTAATGTGTACTAACAGCATGTGTAAGTGGAGCAGCTCTGTTTTTTGCACGATATCACCTTTTCCTCGAAGAATACTACTGTCCCCGGGTAAATATACCTTATTGGTGATCTTTTTATATGGAAGAGATACAATCAGTCGGAGCGTTTATCGGGCTTGCAATCGGGGATGCCATGGGCGCGCCCCTGGAAGGGCTTCCGCCACGGTCGATTGCCGTAACGGAGATGTTGGGCGGCGGGATTCACGACACCATTCCGGGGCAGTACACCGACGACACCCTGCAGGCGTCAGCCCTCGCGGAGACCCTCATCCACTGCGGAGGGTTTGATGCCGACAACTTCGCCGAACGCCTGCTCCGGGTATACCGGGTCCACCCGGAGTTCTTCGGGCCGACATCGGGGGCGGTCCTCGATCTCATCGGGGGCGGCGAGAAGCCGGAGGTCGCCGCAGCCCGGGCTCACGAGATGCGGGGGGGCAGCCGGAGCAACGGGAGCGTCATGCGGGGGGTGCCGCTCGGCATATTCTACCCTACTGGGGAGGTGCGGGCGGCAAGCCTCGCCGCATCCCGGGTCACCCACTTCGACCCGGCGGCCGGCGAGGCGTCTGCGGTCATCAACCGGATGGTCAGCGGGATCTGCCGGGGTGAAGAGCGGGGGATAGCGTTTGCGGCGGCACTCGATGAGTGCCAGGACGCGGAACTCAAAAGTATGCTCGCAGACTACCGGGCCTACCCGCTCGACCCCTCGCTCGACGCCATCCTCTGCACCCACTGCGCCGTCAGGGTATTTTTAGAGGCAAAAACTTATCGTGAAGCCGTAATCAGGGCGGTCAACCTCGGCGGCGATGCGGATACCGTCGGCGCCGTCACCGGCGGCCTCGCCGGGGCGTGCTGGGGGCTCCCCGCGATACCGGAGTCGTGGCTCGATACACTCCAGGACCGGGAGGAACTCACCCGCCTCGCTCAGAGGCTCCACGCGGTGAGCCTCAGATAGGCCGGAGTTCAACGAGTTTCAGGGACCGGCCCCGCTCGCAGGGTTCAGGGGCGTTCCCGAGGATCTCCCCGACGACGTACTTCTCCCCCTCAATGATGCCGTCGGGCCGGCAGAGCCGGTAGCTCCGGCAATCGATCTTCGGGCAGGAGAACTCGTAGCT
>JAAYND010000031.1 GCA_012521035.1 Methanomicrobiales archaeon | reverse complement strand
CCACGACGTCCAGTCAGTATTGGGGGATGGATCCTCCGTGGAAGCATCGACGAGGCTGAAGTTCTCCGTCCGGTCGACACCGTCGACGAGGATCGCGAAGTGCCCCCGTTCGAGAGGGTCGCCGCCGTCGTGGTAGATGTAGGTGCTCCCACTCTCATCAGTCACGCTACGGGCGATCATCGCGGGCGCCGCGTCGCCGGGCGGGTAGGAGAGGAGCGCCACCCCGGCGATCGCCGCCGCTGTCACGAAGACGGCGATGAGGGCCATGACGGCGATGAGGTCGGAGACGGCGGTGTCGGATTTCATGATGGTCATGCCTAGTTTTCCTGTCTGCCTCAGAATGGGTAATCGTCTGGATCGGTGATGTACTCCTTAATATTCTTGAAAATGACCGTCGATCCGCCGTGTGTTGCGAAGAATCCGTCGCGCGCGATCACAGTCCCTTCAATGCGGTTGCCGTCGAATGTCACTCTTCCTTTGGGGGCGAAGAAGACGCCGGTTACCGTGTTCCATCCCCCTGCGATCGATATGTCACCGTCATATGCGATGATGATGACGTTGCTTGCGGAGCTCCCGGATGTAGAGATGTAACTGGGGGCAAATATCTTCACGTTGTTCATCAGGGTTCCGCTCGGGGCATACCCTTTTGATGCATACCATTCGGCGGCTTTTGGGGATGGTATATCCTGATCCGGCATACGGGCTCTCGGCACTGTTTCCAACTTGATGCATTTTGCGATTATGCCAGAATCATAATCGCTGCCAGAATCCAGAGGACTCTTGATCGTGCCGGTGTAGTAGATGTATGCCTCGTCCGCGATCCAGGGCGTATTTCCTAGGGTAAGATCCCCGTCAACGTAAACGTTCCTATGGATCCTTGCGTCCTTCAGGCTGAAGTCACCGGCGACATAGACATCGCCGTAGATGTGCCGCTGCCCGCTGCCAAGCGTAAGACTTCCATTGATGTATATACCTCCGGGTACCACCGGGGAACCGAGGCTGGCGCTCCCGCCGTTCAGGGTAACATCTCCATTGATATAGATGTTCGATACGTTGATGGATGCACCCCCGTTGAGGTCGCTTGCGACCAGCCCTCCAGTGATGATGATCGTTGCACCCTGGCCGAAGACATTATTCCCGCTGAACATGAGGGTGTTACCGTGAACGAAGACATTCTCATCGATGACGTAGTCGATGTAGGGGGATGACCCAGTTCCTGGGTCACCGCCAGTTCCTGGGTCACCGCCAGTTCCTGGGTCACCGCCAGTTCCTGGGTCACCGCCAGTTCCTGGGTCACCGCCAGTTCCATATCCCAGCTCGGCGATCATCATCTCTCCGCCACCTGAATCGATCACCGAGATGACGACGCGTTCAGGTCTGGTCTTACCAGAATAGTTATAGGCGAGGGTTTTGCCGAGCGACCAGACGTCGCCACCGCCCTCAAAACTGAAGTTATTGGTTTCATCCTCAAGCCCGTTCCCGGCATCCACGTAGATGCGATAGTTTCCTTTTACCAGGGCATCGCCGCCCTCGTGAGAGAGGATGAACGTGGTATCCGTCGCCCCCGCCATCACGCTCACGTGCGGGATCTCGGAGGGTGCCGGCTGGGAGAAGTACGTCACTGCCACGAGCGCCACCCCAATCACCGTCACCGATATCAGGAGGACAACCCCAATTACCTCAGAGACTGCTTTTTCATCCATTGGTCTCATCTTTCTTACCTCACTCAATCAGTGATGCCGCGGATGTGATACTCACCTCATATGTCGCCCGGTTGTGCTTGAGGATTACGTCCGGTGTTTTTTCTCCGTTAGACGATGGGCCTGTGATGTTCAGGTATGCCGTTTCTTCTGACCAGCCGATCTTGTACCATAATGGGGGGATCCCGTCGCCGCGCCGTACCGCCTCGCGGAACACCCGCTCCCATGCCCGTGCGCGCTCCTTGTCGCCTGCTTCGATCGATATGTTCACCCAGGGGAAGTTACCCGTGAGATTATCGTATGGCTCTGTGTTAAGTAACCTAGTCTCGATTCGCACCGGCCCGGAGCCGGCAAGGTAAGCCGAGCCCGTGATATTCACCGGTGTGATGTGGACCGAGACTGTGTCATTCTCTTTGTCGATCGATAAGGGCGGCCCGACCCGCACCGTCGTCCCCCCCTCCTGGGAGAGGAAGACCGCGCCCATCTGGTAGATCCAGGTCTGGTCCACCCAGTAACGGTTCGAGGACCGGTAAATGAGATTGCCGAGGGGGATGGTCACGTTCGTACTCCCGGTATCAATCGTCAGGCTCGCCCCGCCGCTCTGCACCGAGACCGTCCCCCCCGACCCCGCGGGGGTGAGGATGGGGAACGCGAAGGCCGTGCCCCCGGTCGCCGGCGCCCCCGTCCCGAGGTCGAAGGCCGTCGAGAGGAGCACCCCTTTCATGTTATCGCCCACGCTGTTCACCCACAACGAATCTAGGGCAATCTTATAATCCACAAACCGGTCCTTCACCTGGTTCATGTGCGCGATCTCGTTCTCCCTTCCCGCCGCCGGGACCCCGTACACCTGGTACAGCGACAGGGCAACGACGATCACGCCGAGGAGCAGGACAAAACCGACGACCTCCGAAAGGCCGTCATCACGCGGGCGGGGAGGCATACTCAAGGTAATTCTCTGTGCGGGGTCTATATTTACCTGTTGCTCTCCATCATCCGCGCTCTGCCGGGTAAACCTTAATCAGGAAGATGCCCGCCGGTTTGACGCCCCCGCTCGGCCTCTCCGGCCCCCTCTCCTCCACCGTCAAACCTTTTCATCTCCGGCCTCCCATAGGTAGAGGAGAGTATGCCGCAGACGTCAGGAGCACCCCCGGGCGAAAAAACCCTCTCCCGGGGATGCGTCCTCTGCCATGAGGGAGCAAAGATGGTCCTCTTCGTGACCGGAAGGTGTCACCGGGCCTGCTGGTACTGCCCGCTCTCGCGCGAGAGGAAGGGCCGGGACGTCGAGTTTGCGAACGACCGGAGGGTCGCATCGCCGTTCGACGTCATCGAGGAGGCCGAGAGCATGAGCGCCCTCGGCACCGGCGTCACCGGCGGCGAACCGCTGCTCGTCCTCGACCGGGTGGTCGAACTCTGCACCCTCCTCAAGGAACACTTCGGCCCGGACCACCACATCCACCTCTACACCGGCCTTGCGCCGGACGAACCCATGCTCGAATGCCTGCGGGGGCTGGTCGACGAGATCCGGCTCCACCCGCCGCACGAATCCTGGCCGCGCATCCTCGAGACCAACTACGCCCGCT
>JAAYND010000276.1 GCA_012521035.1 Methanomicrobiales archaeon | reverse complement strand
CGCCGGGACATGGGTGATCTCCCACCGTCCCGGCTCGCGCGGCCGCAGATCCCCCCCGAGATCCTCGAACGCCCGGGTAAAAAATGCCCTGATGAAGTAGGGCTGCAGTTTTCTCGCTTCTGCCTTCTCCATCTCAGCCTTGATCGCAAACAGCCTTCCTTCGTCCATCACCTCCTCACAGAGGGCATTCCGTCGCATGAGGTCCCGCAGGTGCTCGGTATCGAGGGCGTTCTCAACCCGTTGCAGGAGTCTCCCCCGCACCTCAGGATCGTCGCCGTAGCGGATTGCCTCGATCAGCAGGTCTCGCAGGCTCCGCTCGTCAAAGACTTCCCCGAGGATGTCAAAGACCCGTCCGCCAAGCGCCTGCCGTTCAATCTCAAGTTTCAGGAGCAGACGCTGAAAGACATCGCCTTCCCGTGTCTCAGCCGCCACCAGGTTCCAGAGGCGGCAGACCTCGGTCTGCCCGATACGATGGATCCGGCCGAACCGCTGTTCCAGCCGGTTGGGGTTCCACGGCAGGTCGTAGTTCACCATCAGGTGAGCATTCTGGAGGTTCACGCCCTCCCCGGCCGCATCCGTGGCGACCAGGATCCGCACCATCGGATCGCTCCTGAACATCTCCTGCTTCTTCCGCCGCTCCTCCCGCCGGTCGCTGCCGTCGATGGTGACCACAGCCTCCTCAGAGCCAAGCAGCCCGCGGATCCGTGTCGCCAGATAGCGGAGGGTGTCCTTGTACTCGGTGAAGATGATCAGCTTCCGCTGCCGGCCGCTCTCCTCGTGCATCTGCGGTGTTTCCTGCAACAGTTTGGAGAGTTCCTCCCACTTCCGATCATGTTCCGACCGGACGACCTGCCGGGCCTGCTCCTCCAGCCTTTCGAGAATCCGGATCTCGGCCTCAAGTTCGTGGATCGTCCGTGAGGCGGTAGCCTGATCAACGACCTCCTCCTCGAACTCCTCGTACCTGTCGGCTGCCATCTCCTCATCGGCGTCCCACACGTCACCGTTCTTTGGCACGTCAAAGAGCGTCTCGGCGAGTGCCCGACCGCGTGAATCGAGCTTCATCTCCTCAACACGGCGCTTCAACCGCTCGCGACGGCGCTTCAGCGACTGATAGATCGCCTCCGGGCTCGATGCCAGCCGCCGTTGCAGTCCGGTGAGGGCGAACCCGACCGCCCCTTTCCGCTGGTTGTTCTCTATCCGGTCGGCCTTGTTCATCTCCTCCCGCACGTACTGTGTGACCTGCTGATAGAGGGCGGCCTCCGCATCGGAGAGCGTATAATTGACCGACTCCGCGATCCGCTCGGGGAAGAGGGGTGTCCCGTCGAACTTCAGAAGGTCCTCCTTCACCATCCGGCGCATCAGGTCGGAGACGTCCACCTTATGGGCGCCATCCCTGAACTTCCCGTAAAACCGGTCTGAGTCCAGCAGAGAGAGGAAGAGCTGGAAGTCCTCCTCCTTCCCGTTGTGCGGCGTCGCCGTCATCAGAAGGAGGTGGCGGGTATGAGCCCCGAGCAGTTCCCCCAGCCTGAACCGCTGCGTCTTGTTCACCTTTGAGCCGTAGTAAGTCGCCGACATCTTGTGAGCCTCGTCCACCACCACGAGATCCCACTGTGTACGACCGAGTTTCTCCTGCAGTTCCTCGTTGCGGGAGAGCTGGTCGAGCCTGGCGATCAGCAGGGGATGGTCATCGAACGGGTTGCCGCCGAGCGATTGTTCCGCGAGGTCGTGAGAGAAGATGGTGAACTCAAGGCCGAACTTCTCATACATCTCATCCTGCCACTGCTCCACGAGACTCCCCGGAGCGACGATCAGGATCCGTTCGGCATCTGCCCGCATCAGGAGCTCGCGGATCAGAAGCCCTGCCATGATCGTCTTGCCGGCGCCCGGATCGTCCGCAAGGACAAACCGCAACGGCTGCCGGGGGAGCATCGATTCATAAACCGCCGTGATCTGATGGGGAAGAGGTTCGACGTTCGAGGTATGCACCGCCATCATCGGGTCGAAGAGATAGGCGAGG
>JAAYND010000275.1 GCA_012521035.1 Methanomicrobiales archaeon | reverse complement strand
TGGAGGAGGGAGAGACGTTCGGGTTCCTCGGCCCGAACGGGGCGGGGAAGACCACCACCATCAGGATGCTCACCGGCATGACCCGCATAACGAGCGGCCAGGCCCTGATCCACGGCCACGATATCGTCCGCGATACCCGGGCCGCGAAGCAATTGATGGGCATCGTCGCCGAGACCTCAAACGTCTACGACGAGCTCTCTGCCTGGGACAACATCGTCTTCTCCGGCAGACTCTATCACCTCAGGGAGACCGAGATCCAGAAGAACGCCCGCGACCTCCTTGAGACCTTCGACCTCTACGACCGGCGCCACGACCTTGCAGAGTCGTTCTCGAAGGGGATGAAACGCCGCCTGACGCTCGCCATGGGGCTTGTGAACAGGCCAAGAGTCCTCTTCCTCGATGAACCGACATCCGGGCTCGACGTCCAGAGCCGCCGGCTCATAAGGGATGTCATACAGGATCTCGCAAGAGAGAACGTCACGATCCTCCTGACGACCCACAACATCGAGGAGGCGAATGTCACCTGCGACCGGGTCGCTATCATCAACCGGGGGATCATAGCGGGCATCGATGCGCCGGAGAAGCTGAAGCAGACCTTCGAGAGCCTCCAGTCAGTCGAGGTATCCTTCGATACACTGCGGCCGGGGATCGTTGAGGCGCTCAGGGCGTTCCCGGAAGCGACCGAGGTCCGAAAGGAGGGGGACAAGTTCCGGATCTACACGGCAGACCCCCCGGAGATCCTCGCCTCCCTCTGTACCCTGACCCGGACGCAGGATCTGCGTCCAATCAGCGTCACCACCCGCGGACCGAGCCTGGAGGAGGTCTTTATCCGCCTCACGGGTCTCTCTGTCGGCAGAACGGAGGAGGAGACTGATGCCGGGCTTTCTTGAGGAGATCGTCTACGATCTCGGTGCCGCATGGACGATTGCACGAAAGGACATGAAGATCTACTACATCAAGCCGTCCATCCTTGTATCAAGCCTTCTCTTCCCGTTCGTTATGTTCCTCGCCTTCGCCATAGGAAGGGACGCCCCGGCAGGAACCCTTATACCCGGCCTTGTCGCCATCACCCTCCTCTTCAGCGCATCATCGATCGAGCCGGTCTCCATCCCGATCGAGCGACGGACAAAGACATTCGACCGCCTCCTCTCCGCCCCGATATCGGTCCGGGCGATCGTCCTCGGGGTGAGCCTGAGCGGCGCGATATTCGCATCCGTCATAGGCCTGGCGACGACGGTGATAGGGCTTGCCGCCCTCCGCACAGGGATCACCTATATCGGGCTCCTCCTCCTCGGGATCGTGCTCACCTCCATCTGTTTCTCGACGATGGGGACACTCTTTGCCTCATACCGCACGGAGAACGTGGGCGAGGTGATGTCACTCTTAAACCTCGTCCGCCTGCCCCTCCTCTTCATCAGCGGAGTCTTCATCCCCATCTCAAGCATGCCGGCGTGGGGACAGACCATCGCACTCATATCCCCCCTCACCTACGCTCACGACCTGATACTATTCGCGTTCACCGGGACGACCCGCTATGGTCCGGTCGCCGATATCGCCGTCCTGGTACTGGCACTCGCGATCTTCCAGACCGCAGGAGCACTCCTCTACCAGAGATCCCGGGAGTAACCCGGGCCCCTCACTACTCCGAAAGAACCGTAAACACCCGCCGGAGATCCTCATTGAGCGTTTTTTTCTTCTGCCAAGTCTCCTCGAGCGGCGTGTGAGAGACCTTTCCCCCGACCTCTCCCACCATGCACCCGCTCCGGCCATCGAGCAGTGCCTCGACAGCAGCGATGCCGAGGGTACTCCCGAGCACCCGGTCGCGGAGCGTCGGCGGCCCGCCCCGCTGGAGGTGGCCGAGGACGACGACGCGAGAGTCGAGGTCAAGGCGTTCTTTGATCCTGCGAGCGAGATCGAAGGAGATACCGGGCGTCTTCCCCTCCGCAACGACGACGATCGCGCTCTTCTTCCCGATCGCAAAACCTCTGCGGATGCGCTCGCTCATCCGGGCGACCAGGGTCTCCTCCTCCGGGATGACCATCTCCTCAGCACCGCCGGCGATACCGCTCTCAAGCGCCAGGAACCCCGACGTCCGCCCCATCACCTCGATGAAGAAGAGCCGCTCGTGGGACCGTGCCGTATCGCGGATGCGGTCGATCGCATCAACAGCGCAGTTAGCCGCCGTATCAAACCCTATACAGTAATCCGTCCCGTAGATATCGTTATCGATGCTCCCCGGCACCCCGATGAGTGCGGCCGTATCCGCATCTGCGGCGAGCAGACTCGCGCCGTGGAACGTCCCCTCACCCCCGATCAGGATCAGCCCATCAAGGTCCATCCGCTCGATAGCAGATGCCGCCTGGAGCCGGCCATCCTTCGTGTAGAAGTCCGGATTCCGGGACGTCTCAAGGATGGTGCCGCCGAGATGGATGATGTTTCTGATCTCGGTCCGGGAGAGCGGTATCATATCGGCGCCGGCAAGCCCGGTATACCCGCGGCGTATCCCGACGATGGTAAGATCATGCGCAAGCGCCGCCCGCACCGCAGCCCGGATACAGGCGTTCATGCCCGGGGCATCACCACCGCTGGTCAGGATGCCGATGCGCTTCATGATCCCTCCACATCCTCGATCACCTCAACGCCCGGGAGCGCCTTTCCCGCAAGCATCGTGAGCGCAGCCCCGCCGCCGGTCGAGACGTGCGTCATCTGTTCGGCAAGCCCGAACCGGGTCACCGCATCAGTTGTCGAACCGCCGCCGATGACCGTGGTACCGTCGAGGTTCGCGAGGGTCGCGGCGACCCGGCGTGTCCCCTCCGCAAACTCAGGGATCTCAAAGACCCCCATCGGCCCGTTCCAGACAACCGTCCGACAACGGCCGAGCTCCTGGCAGAACTCAGTCGCGGTGAGAGGACCGATGTCGGCGATGATCATCTCGCCCGGGACGTCGGTGATGGGGACGACCCTGGCGGAGGCGCC
>JAAYND010000030.1 GCA_012521035.1 Methanomicrobiales archaeon | reverse complement strand
TCTCCCCGCCCCCTGGAGAGCGAGCATCACCTCCCCCACCGCCCCGCCCGGTGCGCGGCAGACCTGACAATACCATAGCTCGCCGCCGCTGTCGCGAGGAAGAGCACCGGATAGGTCATCCAGTCAGCCCACGCCATCCCGGCGAGGGAGGCCCAGGCGGCAGCGAGGATCGCGATGACGAGGGGATGGATGAGATAGATCCCGAACGAATGCTCCCCGATCGACCGGATCGAGCCAGCAAGGAGACCGCCCGCCTCCTCAAGCCGCGTGGCAACCATGATGAGCAGGACGATGACCGGGACGTAGTAGAGTGGCTCGATTATCCGGTAGAGAGAGAATACTCCGAGCGTTGCGCCGGAGAGGCTCCCCTGGAGGAGTATGGGGAGAACCCAGACGCCCCCGACGAGCAGAGCGCCGGTGCCGGCCGCGACGACGACCCACGCAGGAGAGATTGATCTCACTATCGACCCGGTCCTCCCGGTGTGCCGGGATACGTGGATACCGAGAACGAAGTAGAAGAGGTGTGACGGGAATGCCCGGGACAGGATCGTGTACCAGTCAGCGCCTGCGAACGCCCCGGCGGCATGGGCACCCACGTTCCAGAGGACCTGGCAGAGGAGGAGGGCGAGGAGGAGATAGAGCGCTGCACCGGCCCGGTCAAAGGCATCGTACCCCCTGATGATAAGGGGGTAGAGGATGTAGAGCTGGATGATCACCACGAAGAACCAGAGGTGGTAGGCGGCGCTCCCCGTGAGGAGGGCACTCACAACTGTCCCCGGGTCGGGTATGCCGGCGAAGCGTATCGCCCCCTCCACCGGTATGAGGAGGTAGAGGGCGGTGAAGAAGAGGTACGCGGGGAGGATCGTCCGGGCCCGGCGCCGGTAGTAGGTCCGGAGCGAGTGCTCCCCGGAATATCGGAGCGCGAGCACCCACCCGGATATGAATATGAAGACCGGCACGGCGAAATGGGCGGCGATGTAGACAAATGCATTCAGGAGAGCGGGCAGGCTCACCCCGGGGAAGAGGGTGAAGTGCATGGATATATGGACCGCGATCACGGCGAGGGCGGCAAACCCACGGAGATAATCAAGTTCCCTGATCCAGACCACCAGAATCCACGCACCACCCTTCTCTCCCGGCGAAGAGACACCAGATCGTTTGCAGTCCGGGGCATATGAATTCTGTCGAAGGTCGAGGTCACTCTTCCGTGCAGAAGTGTATACTACTCCCCGGGAGCACTAGTACAGGGAGGCTCAGGAGAGAAGATGACCAGCAGAGTTTTGAAGACCGATCAACCGGCGTTCCTCCCCATCTCCATGGCGGAGGCGGGAGACCTCGGGATCGACCGATTCGATGTTATCCTCATCACCGGCGACGCCTACGTCGACCATCCCTCCTTCGGGACCGCGCTGCTCGGCCGGGTGCTCGTAGACGCCGGGTTCTCGGTCGGCGTCATCGCCCAGCCCGACTGGCGGAGTGATGCCGACCTCCAGCGGCTGGGCACACCACGCCTCTTCTTCTCGGTCTCGGCCGGGAACGTCGACTCACTGGTGAACGCCTTCACGCCGAACCTCAAGCGCCGGAGATCAGACGTCTACTCCCCGGGTGGCAGACTCCTCCGGCCTGACCGGGCGACCCTCGTCTACACCGACCGCGTCCACGCTCTCTTCCCCGAAACCCCGGTCATCATCGGCGGTATCGAGGCGAGCCTCCGGCGCTTCGCCCACTACGACTACTGGTCGGACTCGGTCCGGCAGTCCATCCTCGCCGACGCCCCGGCCGACCTCCTGGTCTTCGGTATGGGCGAGCGCCAGGTGGTCACGATCGCCCGCCGCCTCGCCGGTGGGGAAACCGTCGCCTCACTCACCGATATACCCGGCACCGCTCATAAGCTCGACCTGAAGACGTGGCGGAGCATGGATCACTCCGGCTACGTGGTCCTCCCCGGTTATACTGAGGTGAAGCAGGACCGCCACGCCTACGCACGCGCATTCGCGGAGCACTACCGCGAGCAGGATCCCATCCGGGGCCGGCGGGTGGCGCAACCGCACCCAAAGACCGTGATCGTCCAGAACCCGCCGGCGATGCCGCTCACGACCGATGAACTCGATCGGGTCTACGAACTCCCCTACGCG
>JAAYND010000318.1 GCA_012521035.1 Methanomicrobiales archaeon | reverse complement strand
TCACTTCCTCCGCATAACGAGGAAGATCCCGGCGGCTGCAAGGAGGCCGACGACGACGCCCTGGAGCGAGAGGGGGGCTGCCTGGGTCTGGTCGGGGTTTACCTCTGCCGCCATCATCGGTGTGAAGGTCGGCATCTCAGCCGTGGACGTCTCCACCAGTGTCGTCTCCGTCGTCACCTCATCTGTCCCTGGTGTGGCGGGAGGTTCGTCTATATCGGTTTCGTTGGCTGTCTCATCGGTTGTCTCATTGGATACTATGGTATCGTTGGTTGTAGTTTCAGCCATCACATCTGATGAAGATGTCTCAGTTGCGTTCGCAGTCTCACCCGCGCCGGAAGGTCCCTCTACAGTGATTGGCTTATCGATGACCGTCTCCCCATCGTAAGGGTAGTAGGTGCCGTAGATACCGTTGAAGTCGGATGCATCCAGTTCCACACTGGTGTCAGGGGCTCCGAGACTCACTGTGCCGGCAATCTCACCGCTCCCGGGGTCGTCGCCCTCGTACGTCCGCAGTTCTATGACCAGGGCAGACTCGTCTGCATCGCTGGATGCGGTCTCGTTCCTGAGCCCGGAGAAGTCATACACCTGTGGTTCATCAGTCACCTGGATTGTATCCCCCGGTGCGACCGGTTCGGGGGTTTCGTTCAGGGTCTCTTCCAGCGTCTCCATAGGGGTGGCGGTTGGTGTCTCTTCCAGGGTCTCTTCCGGGGTCTCATCAGGTGTTGGTGTGAGAGTCCAGGTCGGGGCTTCATCCGGTGTCTCTTCCTGGGTCTCGCCGGGTGTCGGTGGGAGTGTCCAGGTCAGGGTTTCATTCAGGGGAGTTGCGGGTTCCCCACTCTGGGCCATCACCGGGAACACAAAGGCCGCTGCTGCCACAAGGAGCATGACCAGGAGTGTTCTCCATCTCCATAGGTTTCCTGCCATGAGGGGGGCCATTTGCCATAGATCTATTTTTATATTTCGGTTGAAGTAAAAATTGGACCGAGAGAGATTGCCCCAGGCTCCCTGCAAAACTATGGCGTGGCTGAATCCAGGCATCTGTGCACCAGATTTCTGACACCCGGTTTATAGTGGAGCATTTCACCTAAATTTTCCACGAAGACCTCCCTGGATTGGCGACCGGGAGGCTCCTCTGGTCTGGTGCATCGTGCCCCGGGTCTGGCTTCTGCGGGGAGGGGGGCGAGCCCCCTCCCCTGCCCCCCCAGGATGATAGCCACCACGGTCCACTGCCCGGGGAATAGTTGCTTTCCTGCGTACAGCCTCTCGCTCTGCCCCATGAATCCTCCCGCGCGAGAGACCGGCGATCACGCCAACGCACCCTCACGTTAAGGTGAAATGCTCCACGAGGGTAGAACATGAACACGGGCTTTCCTCCCCGGGCATCGCCTTGCATGAAACGCCCAGGAGGCTGCGCCTCGTGTTATACGAATGAAAACAGCCTTTCCTCAAGCAATCCCCGTGCAGTGGACCGTGGAGGCTCTTCGCCGCCGGGGACCAACCTGGCCAAACGTTCATCTTCATGAGCGAGGAGACCCTTGGTTCCACCTGCATCAGGTAGCGCAGATCTCCATCCGGCTATTGATGCATCGTCGGCAGAAATACAGGAGGGCTTAACCCGGTGCGGCTGGC
>JAAYND010000029.1 GCA_012521035.1 Methanomicrobiales archaeon | reverse complement strand
GGCGAGGCGCTGCATCCGCTCGTTTATCCGGCGCGTGAGTCGCCGGGGGTGCATGCGCGCCCGGAGGTCCTCAACCTCCCGCCCGGCGGCATCGAGGCGGCGGATGAGGAGTGTTTCCATCCGGTCCCTCTGTCCGGCGAGATCCCGGAGGAGCTCCAGGCGGTCAGGGACGGCCCGCTCCGCAGCCGCCGAGGGTGTCGGTGCCCGGAGGTCAGCAGCAAAATCGCAGAGCGCTGTATCCACCTCATGCCCGACGGCGCTTATCACCGGGGTCGTGCAGGCGGCGACGGCCCGCACGACGTCTGGATGGTTGAAGGCGAAGAGATCCTCGAAACTCCCCCCGCCGCGGCCGACGATGATCACATCCACGAGCCCATCGACCCGCCGGAGCGCCTCCGCGATCTCGTTATGCGCTCCATCGCCCTGGACGGCGGTCGGCGAGAGGATCACCTCCGCTGCCGGATACCGCCGGGATATGACCGAGAGGATATCCTCTATCGCTGCGCCGGTCGGGGAGGTGACCACACCCACCCGGCACGGGAATGCAGGCAGGGGCCGCCTTCGCCCGGGATCAAAGAGCCCTTCAGCCTCAAGCTCGCGCTTCCAGCGCTCGACCATCAGGTGACGCTCACCAGGACCCCCCTCCTGGCGCATCTCCCTGACGATCAACCGGTACCTGCCATGGGGTTCATAGACCTCCACCGAACCACGTGCGAGGACAGCCATACCGTCTTCTGGCGTAAATTTGAGGTTTGACGCAGAGGTGCGCCACATGATACAGTTGATCAGCGCAGGGTTTCTCCCACCCTGCTCCGATAGCGAGAAGTAGCGGTGGCCGGAGACATGGTTCTTGTAGTTGGTCACCTCCCCCCGCACCCAGATCCCCTGCAGGCGCGTATCATCGAGGAGGTCGCAGATAAGCCCGGAGACCTCTGAGACCCCATAAATCCGGGTTCCAAACGGGACCGGACTGCCGGAAGAACCCTGCATAACAACCACAATGTATTAGACCACCGGTATATCAACTAATGTCATGGCTCGAATCGCCGTCTCGACAATGTTCTTCCACGAGTACCCCTGTGACCAGATATTTGATTACGTCTCTGAGGCAGGGCTCGAGGGGCTCGAGTTCTGGGTCGAGACGCCGGACTTCTGGCTCCGTGGCCTCCCCGAGGACGACCTCGTGCAGTGTATCGCCGACCACCCGGAACTCTCACCGATCACCATCCACGCACCGTCACTCGACTTAAACCCCTGCTCCATCAACCCGAGGGTCGCCGGGGTATCGGTCGACTACACCGTCGAGGCGATCGAGATGGCCGGCAGGATAGGTGCCGATGTGGTGACCGTCCACCCCGGACGGCGGACAGCGAAGCGCCACCCGAGCGCCTATGACTTCCAGAGGTTTGAGGAGTATATCGACCGGCTCCGGGAGGCCGCAGGGCGGGCGCGGGTGAGGGTGGCGATCGAGAACCTTGAACCCCGGGTCAACACCCTCCTCTACACCGCGGATGACGCGGTCGAGGTGCTCGAACGGGAGCCCTGGCTCTGGTTCACGCTCGATATCGGGCATGCCCTGATGATCTCCTGCGATGAGGTGCTCAGGTTCATCGACCTCTGCATCGACCGGATAGCAAACGTCCATGTCAGCGCCCTCGGCGCAAACGGGCGACCCCATCACCCCATCCACGGTGATTCCTCCGCTTTCCTGGTACTTACGGAACTTGCCGACCGGGGTTACGATGGCTACCTCACGCTGGAACTCGAGGATATGGTCTTTCCGGACCCCCTTTGCTCAGAAGAGAAGATTGTGCTCCTGATGCGCGAGATGGAGGCATTAAAGACGATATTCTCCTGAAGCACTGGTTTTATAATGCCTGCCTGCAACATAATGAATATATCCTCAACAACTGATCAGATATTAAGTAATGCCGTTCACTGCGGCGTGGAGTAAATGGTAGTCGTAGACGTTGTGACCATAGAGATCATATTATTCTTCATCTGTTTGCTCCTCTCGGGCTTCTTCTCAAGTTCCGAAGTTGCCCTTATATCGATAACCCGGGCGAAGGTCCATGCACTTCTCAACCAGGGGCGAAGCGGAGCAGAGGCGCTCGATATCCTGAAACGCTCGACCGATACCGTCCTGATCACGATCCTTATCGGAAACAATATAGTCAACGTCGCCGCAGCGTCTCTCGCGACCGCTATAGCCATCGGCATCTATGGTGACGTCGGTATCGGTATAGCGACCGGTGTCACGGTCATCCTTATGCTGATAGTCGGCGAGATCGGGCCGAAGATGTACGCCTCCCGGAACATCGAGGAACTGGCGCTCCGTGTCGCCCGTCCCATCCTCTACCTCTCAAAGGCTCTCTACCCGGTGCTCTGGGCCCTGGACCGCATCAAACGACAGTTCGCCTTCCGGCCCGGGACGACCGAACCGGTCGTCACCGAGGAGGAGATCAAGGAGTGGATCGATGTCGGCGAGGAGGAGGGGACAATCGAGGAGCAGGAACGGGAGATGCTCTACTCGGTGCTCCGTTTCGGCGATACAACGGTCCGTGAGGTGATGACGCCCCGCGTCGATGTCGTCATGCTCGAGGATACGAGCACCCTTGAGAGCGCCCTCTCCATCTTCAACGAGACCGGTTTTTCCCGGATCCCGGTCTACCATGAGCAGATTGATAATATCGTCGGGCTCTTAAATATTAAGGACATCTTTGCGGCTGCCTTCCGCCAGCAGATGAGCGTTACGATCAAAGACCTGATGTACGAACCCTGTTTTGTCCCGGAGAGCAAGAAGATCGACGAACTCTTAAAAGAACTCCAGGTGATGAAACAGCATATGGCGGTCGTCCTTGACGAGTACGGATCGTTTGCCGGTATCGTGACGGTCGAGGAT
>JAAYND010000274.1 GCA_012521035.1 Methanomicrobiales archaeon | reverse complement strand
GTTGCAGGGGTGCTCCTGCTCGCGGTGCGGCCGCTCAGGCAGCCCTGGCCCGGAACCACGATCGATATCGATGCTCTCTACATCCGGGCGGGCAGGGCGGTGATCTGGTTCTCGGCAGTCCCGCTTGTGCGTATCGCGGGTGCGATCGAGCACGGGATTGAGAGAGCGGCGGTGTGCTTCAAGCGCGTCACAGCAAACCCGACCGTCGCCATCCAGATAGCAGGAAAATCTGCAACCCTGCCTCTCATGCAGGCACTCCTGGACCCCTCCAGGTCGCAGGCGTATGAGAAGGAACTCTCGTACCTGAAGGATCACTACCCCGATGTCCAGACCGATATATGGGGCGGCGGGTACGGGCTAATCTTCATAAGTATCATTGCGTTCCTCTACTTCATCCTCGATGTTGTGTGGTGAGGAACTCCCTCACTCATACGCGCTAACCCCGGGATCCGGGACTCGTAAACTGTTCAGGGCACCCTTCATGCCGGCGGTGACTCACCGGGTGCCCTGAATAGTTACCTACTTATGCCCTTCTCACAGAGTAAAAACCAAATGAAGCGATTTGTAGCTATCGCACGAGGGCGTGTTCAGCGGGTCAGCTATCGGGAGCATGTGTACAATGCGACGTTCGGGCGGGATATCTCGGGATATGTAAAAAACCTTGATAACGGGGATGTCGAGATCGTTGCGGAAGGGAGCGAGAGAGATCTCCAGAACCTTATACAGGAGGTCAATATCATACAGAGACCTATAGAGGTCAAATCATTCGTTATCAACTGGGAGAAGGCCACAGGGAAGTATAGCTCTTTTGAGATCGTCCGGGGGGATATCCAGGAAGAGATATTCGAGCGGATAGATTACGCCGGAAACGCGATGCATAGCATGAACATGAAACTCGACCAGATGCTGGACAAGCAGGACCAGACCCTCCAGATCACGAGGGACATCAAAGAAGAAGTTGTCGGGCTCCGGAGCGACACGAAGAAGCACCTTGACGATGAATTTGGGGATATCAGGAAGGAACTCATCTCCATCAAGGAAGCACTTGCCCGGGCCGGTATCCAGGTCTGAATAACCCTTCATGCCGCGCAAGTAACTATTCAGGGCACCCAGTGAGTCACCGCCGGCATGAAGAGTGCCCTGAATAGGTACAAAAAAATTTACGCAGAATCCCGCTCCGCATCCTTCTTCCGGTACCCCTCAAGGAGGATCGTCACCAGGTTCTTCACCGGCACATCCGTGCACTCAGCGATATGGAACTCGCAGAACGGGCAGATCGTCACCACAACATCCGCGCCGGTCTCTTTCACAGCCGCATCGCGCTTCGCACCGAGAGCCTTTGCCTCCTCCGGCACCCCTGACCGGACACCGCCACCGGCTCCGCAACACTGGGAGGGCATCTCCACGAACTCCCGGACAGCCTCGCGGAGGAAGATCCGGGGTTCCTCGCTGATCCCCTGGCCTCTGAGGAGGTGGCAGGGGTCGTGGTATGTCGCCCTGATATCCAGCTTCGACGGGAGCTCGATCCCGTAGTCCATGAGAACCTCGGTGACATCTTTGACCGCAAACGGTGTCTCGTAGTCGTTCTTCAGCGTCGCCCCGCACCCGGCGCAGATCGTCATGACGGTATCGATCCCGCGGCTCGCGAAGGCCTCAATGTTCTTTCGCCGGAGGTCATCGATTATAGATGTCTGTCCCGTCCGGATCAGCGGCGAGCCGCAACAAACCTGATCGTGGGGGATGATCACCCGGATACCGTTTCGTTTCATGACCTCCATCGCGTCGAGCGCTGTCTGCGGCACCCTGCCGTTGAACATACACCCGACGAAGAACCCGACCTCGCCGCGGACGGGCCCATCCGGCTCGATCACCTCCGGCACCTGCTCGAGGAACGTCGGCTGCGTCCACGCAACGCTCCGGCCAGTATCCTGCACGAGCTTTGCCACCTCCTGGTGGCGGGGCAGGGTCAGGCCTCGCCGGTTCGCGATCTCCCGGAGTTTCTCGATCGCTTTCCCGGGGATATTGATCTCCTTCGGGCAGACCTCAAGGCACCGCCTGCATGTCGTGCAGTAGAAGAGCCCTTTCTCGATAGCGTCGGTGATCCGGTCCCCCGAGTCCCTGGGATCCAGGGTGAGGCGCATCTCCTGCCGGAGCACCGTCGGCCCGGCAAACTCCGTCACCTGGAGCGCCGGACAGACCGAGACACAGGAGAGGCATTCGATACAGTCCCGGAGTGGCTTGATCGCCTCGATCTCTTCTTTCGCCGGGAGTCCCGCATCGGGCGCCGGGCATATCCGGGCGATCTTTGCTATCACCGGCCCCATATCAACCATCAGATCCTTTAAGACCGGGAGGTCCAGCGGCTCGACGGTCATACCGTCGCGGGCCTCCTCCATACAGGCGAGGGCGGGTGTCCCGTTCACCCTGACGGCGCAGCTCCCGCACTGCCCTGACCCGCAACAGTAGCGGTAGGCGAGCGTCGGGTCATGGTTGTCGTGGACCGCGTGGAGGGCGTGGAGCACCCGGGCGCCTTCGTTGACCTGGACCGTGTACTCCTCGAGGTGGGGCTCAGCATCCACCGCAGGGTCGTAGCGCGAGACCCTGAGCGTGATATCCTTCATGCCGCCACCTCCCGCTCTTCGATACCTTCCCGCTCAAGTGAGACGTAGGTATGTCCGTACGGCGACTTCCCCGGCTCCCAGGTGACGACGTCTATATCGTTCTTCACGTGAGCACCCCGGTTCTCGGGCCGGAGCAGGGCGCACCGGACGATCAGGGATGCCGTTGTGCACATGTTCCGGACCGTGCAGCACTCCGGTATGTTCGCGGTCGAGGCTGCAAAGAGTCTCCGGTCGGCAAGCCTCCGGACACTCGTAAGCGCCGTCGCAAGGTCAGGCGAGTTCCGGAATATTCCGGCCTGGTTCCACATCGTGAGTTTCAGATCTTTTTTGACCGCAGCGGGGCTTATCGCTCCTTCGAAGAAATCATCGAGCATACGGAGTTCCGCCTTGATCCAGTCTTCGTCGACCCGGCCACGCCGCTCCGGCGACTTCCCGGCGAACTCCCCTGCGCGCTTCCCGAAGACCTGGGTATCGGCAAGCGCGTTCCCACCGAGGCGGTTTGCGCCGTGAACCCCGCCGGTCACCTCACCGCAGGCGAAGAGCCCGGGTATGGTCGTCCGGCACTCCGGGGTGATCCGGAGACCACCCATGATGTGGTGCGCGGTCGGCGCAACCTCCATCGGTTCCTTCCTGATATCCACACCGAAGGCAAGGAACTGCTCGAGCATCACCGGGAGGCGGGTCTCGATCCGCTCCGCCGGGAGGTGGGTCACGTCGAGGTAGACCCCGCCGTGCTTCGTCCCCCGGCCCTCCAGCACCTCGGTCGCGATCGCCCGGGCCACGAGATCCCGGGTGGAGAGTTCCATCCTCTCAGGGTCGTAGCGCTTCATGAACCGTTCATGTTGCGCGTTTATGAGGAGACCCCCCTCTCCCCTGACCGCCTCGGTCACCAGCCGACCACGGGCGTCGTAGGGGTAGACCGCGCCTGTTGGGTGGAACTGGACCATCTCCATATCGATCAGTTCCGCCCCCGCCCGGTAGGCCATGGCAAACCCGTCGCCGGTCCCGGCGGCCGAGTTCGTGGATATATCGTAGCACTGTGTTCCCCCGCCGGTCGCGAGCACCGTGGCATCCGATCGAAAGAGGATGCCCCTCCCCTCCCGGTCGAGCGCGATCGCGCCGGCGACCGCACCGTTCTCGTCCTTTGCGAGATCGACGACCGTAGCCTCGTTGTAGATCTGCGTATCGGTTGCATCGAGCCGGTCGAGGAGTGTCATAATCATCTCGTGGCCGGTCCGGTCTCCGGCGTAGCAGGTTCTCGGGAACCTCTGCCCGCCGAACGGCCTCTGCGCCACCTCATGGTCGTCGGTAACGTCAAAGACCGCACCCCACCGGACGAGATCTCTCAGGCGCTCCGGCGCCTCGCGGACGAGCACATCCACCAGGGCCGGGTCGTTCAGGTATGCTCCGCCCGAGAGCGTATCTTCGCGATGGACCTCGATAGAATCCAGGTCCCGCAGAACAGCGTTGAAGCCGCCTTCTGCCATCGTCGTACATCCGCCTTTGCCGGCGATGGTCTTTGAGGCTAGGACCACGCTGCCGTACCGGGAAGCCTCGATGGCGGCCCGCACCCCGGCACCACCGCTCCCGATAACCAGCACGTGAGCGTCCACAATCTCGTCTACAAGCATCTTATTAGTCAGTGCGTTGTATAATACCATAAAGTAATTGCAGGGGACGAGTGAGCCAGAATGAGGCTTTTAATGAAATTTGGCGGCACTTCCGTTGGAGAAGCGGATTGCATCCGGCGGGTCGCTGATATCGTAGAACCGCACCACGCGGCGGGTGATGAGGTTGCGCTGGTTGTATCAGCATGCTCAGGGGTTACCGACCAGATCATAGCGATGGCTGATGAGGTCGCAGCGAGCAAGAAACAGCCACCTGTCGGGACATTCCTCCAGGCACTACGGACCCGGCACACGCGGCTCCTCGCCGAGGTTGCCCCTGATCACGTCGATGAGGTGACGACGGTCATAGATGACCGGCTCAGCCGGTTGCAGAACATCCTCGCCGCGGTCTATACCTTAAAGGAACTGACTCCCCGGTCCCGTGACTACATCGTATCCTTCGGGGAGAGGCTCTCGGCTCCGATCGTGAGCGCCGCCCTCCGTCAGCGCGGTATCCCGTCGGTCGCCCTCGACGGCGCCGAGGCCGGGATCATAACGACGGCAAACCACGGGGATGCTCGTGCCCTCCCGGCGAGCGAGTCGAGCATCAGGAGCCGTGTCGTGCCGCTCCTCACCGGATCGGTCCCGGTGATCATGGGGTTCGTGGGGGCGACCGAGCAGGGCGTGACCACAACGCTCGGGCGGAGCGGTTCCGACTACTCTGCCGCCATCATCGGCGCCGGTATCGATGCAGATGAGGTCTGGATCTGGACCGACGTCGATGGGGTGATGACGTCAGACCCCCGGATCATCAAGGATGCCCGGGTGCTCGACGATATATCCTACCTTGAGGTGATGGAGCTCTCCTACTTCGGCGCCCGGGTGCTCCATCCGCGCTCGGTCGAACCCGCGATGCAGAAGGATATACCGATCCGTGTCCGGAATACCTTCAGGCCGGAGTGTCCGGGAACGATCATCCTCCGCAGGGAGCATATGGAGAAGCGGGTTGTCAAGGCCATCGCCCTGATCGAGAAGGTGGCCCTGATCAACATCAACGGCGCGCAGATGATCGGCCGGCCTGGTGTCGCGCGGACGATCTTTGAGGCGCTCGCGGAGCGGGAGGTGAACGTCATGATGATCTCGCAGGGCTCTTCTGAGGCGAATATATCGATCATCATCGACGAATCCCACCAGGATGCCGCCATGTGCGCCCTCACGCCGATCGCAAAACAGGGGATCGTGCGCGAGGTCACCTACGACCGCGACGTCGCCGCGGTCGCCGTCGTCGGTGCCGGTATGGCCGGGACTCCCGGGACAGGGGGCCGGATCTTCTCGGCGCTCGGCCAGGCCGGGATCAACGTCATGATGATCTCGCAGGGCTCAAGCGAGGTGAACGTCTCGTTTGTCGTGAAGGGCGGAGACGGCAAACGCGCCCTCCAGGTGCTGCACGACGAATTCCGTCTCTCGGAGAACTCTGATGACTGAACATACCTATCGTGAAGCGGGGGTCGATATCGATCTCGAGGCCCGGGCGGTGCGGGCGCTGGTCGCAAACCTCACCTACAAAAGAGACGGCGCGTTTCCTATGCTCGGCGGGGTCGGGCACTTCGCCGGGCTCATCGACTGCGGGCCGTACGCCCTTGCGCTCGCGGTCGATGGCGTCGGGACAAAGATGCTCGTTGCAGATGTGCTCTGCGACTGGCGGACCGTCGGGATCGACTGCATCGCGATGAACGTGAACGACCTCTACGTGATGAATATCGAACCTGTGGCATTCGTCGACTACATCGCGACCGATGCCCTCTCGATCGAGAAGATGGAGCAGATCGGCCAGGGCCTGAACGAAGGGGCGAGGCAGGCGAACATGAACATCGTCGGCGGCGAGACCGCAACGCTCCGTGGTCTCGTGAACGGCCTCGACCTCGCCGGGACGTGCCTCGGTATCCAGCGGAAGGAGAAGATCATAACCGGTGAGAATATCGCCCTCGGCGACCTGATCGTCGGCGTCCCCTCAAGCGGCATCCACAGTAACGGCCTCACGCTCGCCCGGCGGGTTGTCGAGGAGTACACATCATACGATGCGCGCATCCCGGGCGGGACGAAGACCTTCGGCGAAGAACTCCTGACCCCCACCCGGATCTACCACGAGGTTCTCGGGGTGACGGAGGCCTGCACCGTCCACGGGATGTGCCATGTCACCGGCGGCGGCCTCCTGAACTTCAGGCGACTCGCCGACTACGGTTTCTCGATCACCGATCCCCTGGAGCCTCCCACCATATTCCGGTGGCTCCAGGAGGCCGGCAGTATCAGCGACGTCGAGATGTACCGGACATTCAATATGGGTATGGGCTACGCCTTCGTCGTTCCGGCCGGGAGCGTGAGTACTATTCAGTCAACCGTCCCTGGTGCACGGGTGGTCGGTGAGGTCACCGAAGAGCCCGGCGTCTGGCTGCGGGGCGTCGATATCCGGTGATCATGGGGGGTGCTTCGCCCTCACCTCCTGATACCTTGCGCCCGGATCGGCAGGGTCAATCCCTCATCCCGTCCGGCGTTTTCCTGATTCTCCTTCACGCCCCGCCGCCGCGTTCCTCGAAGTAGTGCAGCGCGTCCGGGACCTGTTCCCTGACCGCCCGCAAAAAGTGGTTTGCAAGGTCGGGATCGGCCACCAGGAGCGAATGCTGCATCGCCCGTTCCATCTCCTTCGTAAGCCCGCCCTGCCGTTCCATCTCTCCCCGGATATCCCGGACGGCGTTCTCGACGTCCTGTCCTGACTTTCCGGATTTATAACCTACACTGGCTCAATCTCTTCTCGGGGAACAGATACTTAAACCCCATCGCCTTCAGTTGATCTCTCATCTTCTCTGTCAGGTTGAGGTACCAGAACGCCTTCCCCTGCCCTGCACATTCCACCTCAACATACTCAACCCGTTTCAATCGCCGCAACAGTTCATCAAACCCGTATTCCCTCTTCTTCTTAGGAACCTGATTCAACTGGCGGTCGTACACCTTTCTGAGCCACAATGCCAGTACATTCACCAGGAAGATTGCCCTGATCCGGTGGTTCTTCCAGTGGCGAACAGGAGCCATATTCAGATGCGTTTTCAGCGTTCGGAAAGTCTTCTCGATGAAATCCTTCTCCAGATACTCATTCACCACTTCCGTGGCCTTCAGGCTGGTATCCGTTGAATACAGGAGGTACTTCCCGTCCAGTTCTGATGCCCTATCAATTGCCGCCTCATTATATTCCCATGAAATCGTACACCGTTTCCCGTGCTGGCGAATGGTAACCGTGAAAAATTCTACATACCGCCCGATGATGGCAGCAACACCTTCTTCCACCTCTGCCTTCTCTGCGTGCTCCAGATTCTCGCTAAATACTTGCAATTCAGCATCAATCTCCGCTAAAATTGTATTTCTCGCATCAATCGCCTCCCTCCTCCTTGCATGATTAACATATACGACCCCGGCATTCTCTCTGCCAAAGAGTGTGCCCTGTGCTCTGGTTGCATACAGTGAACTTGTATGGGTTGTTCTCACGCGATGGGTGACCTTTGTTGGAACCTCGGTCTGGAGAAGCAAGGATTGTGCCTCGTTTGAGTTTTTACTCAGGCCACAGATTAAGTTCCAACCCAATGTCTCGATATCCTGGATAGACTCCTCCGAAGAATTTCCCCGATCCCAGATCAGTGTTCCCGGCTCATAGGAGAGATCCAGTAACTGCACCAGGAGATCCTTTACCGATGCCATCGAGTTGAAATTACCC
>JAAYND010000273.1 GCA_012521035.1 Methanomicrobiales archaeon | reverse complement strand
TGAGGTACTTCTTCTCAGGATCGGGGAACTTCCGCACCAGCCCGACGATAGGCTTCCCCGCTGAGAGTTTTTCGTGCCAGCGGAGCATCAGATCGTAGTGGATGCCCAGGAGCTCAGGATCATCGACTCCGGTGGCGGCCCCCTCCGCACACCATCTCCACCGCTGGTTGCTGATGAGGCTGCCGGTCTCCGGATCTATCTGGTTCTCAAAGACGTAGACCCTGCTGACACCGGTTGCCCTGCCAAGTCTTGCGAGAACCTCATCCATCGGTATCTTCCAGTCTGACTCCTTGAAGAACCTGTCTGCCGCAAAGTTCACCGCGCCCATGATAGCATCGTGCCGGCGGAGGGCCTCGGATGCCCTCTTCTGCTCTGTGATATCCTCAAGGAGATGAAGCCTCCCGAAGTAACGATCGTCCGCGTCGCGAATCTGGGCGGAGAATCTCTTTATGTACCGTCCGTCGGTCAGTCTGATCTCATCCCTGATGATCGACCGGTTCCCCTCATCGTGGAGGAGTGCCCAGGATGCGGTAAAGGCTTCTGGATTACAGAAGAGCGGGGCACAGAGGGAGATCACATCGCTGCTTTTGATCTTTCCCGCCCTCATATCATCCTCGAGGTGGGAGAGGCCCCAGATATCAGAGAAACTCTTGTTGAAGTAGAGGACTTCGTCTGTCCGGCCATCGACGACAAAGTAGGCGACCGGGGATGTCTGGGCCATATGGGTGAGCAACGCCTCGCTCCACCGGAGTCTCTCTTCCACCTGCCGCTCCTCGGTCACATCGCGGCCGCACCCCACGATCCCGATGATATCTCCCTCATCATCCAGGAACGGGGCTTTGTTGACGTCGAGGACGAGATACTCCCCTTTTACATTCCCGTACTCATCGAACCTCTCCGGCCTCCCGCTCTCCATGACGATCACATCGGTGTCCCGGCAGATCTCGCCGAAGGTGTGCCAGTCGGGGTTCTCCGGATGAGCCCGCTGTTCACGCTCAGCGAAGAACATATCAGTCTTTCCTACCGGTTCATCGGTATCGACAGCGTTCAGGACTTTCTCGCAGGTGGCCTTGTTCGCGAAGAGGTACCGGCCCTTCGTATCCTTTGCCCATATGAGGTCAGGGACGTTGTCGCACATCATCCGGACGAGGTGGTAGAGATCGCGGAACTCCTGGCTGGCCCGGGCACGCTCATCCTCTGCGATCCTCATCTCCGTGATATCGCGGAAGATGATGAGGTTTGCCTTTTGCCCCTCAAAGAGGATCGCCGCACCGAATCCCTCGACCCACCTCTCATTCCCATGGAGAGCCCGTATCGGGTAGCGAGCGAGATAGCCCCCGCGCCCGGCCTGCATGTTCTCGATGTCAGAGACAAGGGGCTCTGTGTGACCAGGGTGGATAAACTTGAAAATGTTCTGGCCGAGAAGTTCGGCCGGGGAGGAGGCGCCGCTGAGAGCAGCAACGGCGGTGTTGGCAAACAGGATGGTGCCATCCGGATCAAATATGAGGACGGCGTCCCTGAGGGAGTCAAGGGATCGCAGGTGTCCTTCTATCTCTGGATAATCCTGTTCGCCCGGGCGGGGGGAGATGATGCAGGTGATCTCCGTGTCGGGTGAGGCGGCGGTGATCGTCACGGGCAGGAGCGTGCCATCACGGGATGCGAGGTCCGCGGGGTGGTCACGGACCGCCTCCACTTCGCTGATCAACTGTATGAATTGTTCCCGCTTCGCCTCATCCGGCCATACCCGGGAGAGGGGGGAGGAGATGAGTTCTTCTGGCATGTAGCCGAGCATGCTGGAGAGGATGGCGGTGGCGCGGGTGATGGTGAGTGATCGTGGGTCAAAAGAGAAAAAACCCGTCATTTTATCTTCCTGACCACCTTCAGGTGGATCGGAACTCGGGGTTTTATTATTCATTGTCTTCAGAGTGACTGTCGTTTCTCATCCTATATAGTGGTTGCGTATTTCAAGAACAGCCATCCCGCCTGGAATTTCAAAATCAAATGCCTGTCCTGAAGGTACGGGGCCTGAATTTGTGGTCAGCAAATCAGGATCACTGTTCAACACATGAGATTATAGAGCGCCACAGGAGTCCCGGGCGAGCAGATCCAGAAGATGCGGGTAATCGCCGGATCTGGTAGCCTCCACCTCTACACCACAGCCCTGGCCGGACGGTATGCGGCCGGCAATGGTAACCATCCCGCGCTTCAGCCATACAGGCACGAGGGTGTTCATGATCCCGAAACACGTTGTTGAGCGACATGATCCGGCCCCGATAGAGCCGTTGCGGCGCTATCCGGCAACATTGCCATAAACTTTAAGTACGACCCCTGATGGTAATGGCCTGCCATGATCCTCATCGATCCGCGGTACGTGCTCCTCCTCCTGCTCGTGATGGGCGGATCCTACACGCTTCTCTGGGCGTGGGTGATGAGGAGCAGCAGGGAGCGGGTCGGGTACGAGGAGATCACGGAAGGGCTTGAGTTGCTCCGCCGGCGCCTGTTCTCGGTCATAGTCCTGGCAGCCCTCGTCGTATTCCTGGGCACCCAGGCCATCCTCCCCTATCAACCCGTCAGGGATGTAACGGTGGGGCAACCCGCCATCGTTATCAACGCGACGACATCACAGTTTGCCTTTACGCTGAGCAACACCACAATCCCCGCCCATGTCCCGGTGGAGTTTGCCGTGACATCGCTTGACGTGAACCACGGGTTTGGCATATTCGATCCGGATGGGAGGATCATCGCACAGACCCAGTCCATGCCGGGGTACACCAACCGCCTGATCGTCAACTTCACCCGGACAGGGCAGTACCGCATCCACTGTCTGGAGTACTGCGGGGTAGACCACTGGGGGATGGAGGCCTTCTTCGATGTCGTATAATGCAGACCCCTCCTCTCTGCCCGCCGGCTACGGGGGGGTGCTACGCTTCACCCTGGCCAGCATAGTGTTTGCCTTCGTTATGTTCGTCGTAATGGGAGTTTTCGGCCTCTCCATGAGGATAGAGCAGTCAGGACTCCTGAACCTGCTGGAGCCCGAGCTCTTCTACCAGATCATGACCCTGCACGGCCTCTCCATGGTCTCCCTCGCTCTGTTAGGATCGATCGGAGGGTTTGCCGCTGTCATTGGACGGAGGGTGGCCCTGGATACTCGCTGGCTGTGGATGACCTTCTTCTTCTTTTTCATGGGGATGATGTTTGTCCTCTTCAGCACCCTTGGTGGAGGGTTTGCAGCGGCCTGGACCGCCCTCTACCCCCTGCCATTCCATGGAGGGTATGCCTTCTGGGGGGTGGTAGGGGCGACAGTCGGCATAGGGTTTGTGCTCATCGGGTTTTTGATCTACAGTGTGCTGCTCATCCGTTCGGTCTCCCGTGCTCACGGCGGGGTCCGCAATGCGCTGGGGTGGCCCCTGATCTTTCAGAAGACCGCTCACCAGAAGAACCTGACCATCCTGGATGTGCTCGCAGTCTCCGTCGCGCTCCCCGGCGTCCTCTGTGTTGTAACCGGTTTTGTCTGGCTCATACCGCTCTGGATGCAGGCCTCCGGACTGGTGCAGAGCATCGATGTGCTCTTCATGAAGAACTTTGACTACCTCTTCGGGCACCTTCTGGTGAACCTGACTATCTACTTCTCCGCCGGGCTCATGTATTTCCTCCTTCCTGCCTACACCGGCCGCCCCTGGCATCTGAGCCGGATCTACGCTATCGCTCTCAACTCCATCACGTTCCTCGTCCCGATCATCTACCTCCACCACCTGTACCAGGATTTTGCTCAGCCCCTGGGCCTCCAGGTCGTGGGTCAGATCGGAACCTACGCCTCGGTGATACCGGTGATCCTGATAACGCTGTTTGGGGGACTCTCCCAGTACTACCGCTCGGGCATCCAGTGGGATGTGACCACCATCCTCCTCGCCATCGGCCTCTGGGGGTGGATGTTTGGAGGGATGGCCGCGGCGCTTGATGCAACCATCGCTGTAAACCAGGTGATGCATAACACCCTCTGGGTTCCCGGCCATCTCCATACGTATTTCCTGCTGGGTGCAGTGATATTTCTCTGGGCCTTCCTCCTCTATATCACACGCACCCTCTCGGGCTCCGGGAGCGACCCTCGCACACGCTACGCCGCTGTGGCATACGGGATCGGGGGGATCGGGTTTACCCTTATGTTTCTTGCGTCCGGGGCCTACAGCGTTCCCCGGCGGTATGCTGTGCACCTTCCCGACTGGCAGATATTCTCCCTGACCGCAGTTCCTTTCATAATCCTTCTCGGTCTCGGTGTCATCTGGATGGGCTACGCCGCGTTGTCGCGGGTGGCCCGGGCCTGGGAGAGTACCGCAGGCCCTGTGGATATACTACCTCCAGGAGGTCAGTAGCGTGGTAGAGAATGATACAGCAGATCGGGCCCTCCAGAGGGGGGGCGGTGCCGGGCGATCCATGAAGATCCTCGCCAGCCTTACCGCGGTGGCGGCTCTCGTCGTCATGGCTGCTCTGAGCCCGGACCTCGAGAAGTCCTACACCGTACACATGATCTTTCACATGATCCTGATCGGTGTATTCGCACCCTCTCTCCTTGCCGCCGATCTCTTCCTCTGGTGGCTGCCACCCGGTACGCTGAGTCGGTTGGCCCCGTATCGGGTTCTTCACCGCGTCTTTTACGCGATATCTCGCCCGACCGTGGCGTTCATATTCTCCACGGCGGTCCTGTGGTTCTGGCACATCCCCATCCCGTACGATGCCACGCTCGTCAACGTCCCCGTGCATATCCTCGAGCACATATCCCTGTTTATCGCGTTCCTTGCATACTGGGCCCCGCTTATTCCGGGAGCAGGGCTAAACCTCCCCACCATAAAGACAAACGAGGGTAAGGTGCTGTATCTCCTTGCCGGGGCCATGCAGGGGATGATCCTGGGCGCGCTCATCACTTTTCAGGGCCAGATCATATACCATTACCCCTCAACCGCCCACCTGCCGGGAATTACGCTTCTCGCGGACCAGCAGATGGGAGGGGCGACCATGTGGTTCTTCGGTGCGTTGATCTACACGACCGCGGCGATCCTCTCCCTTCGATCTTCAGGCCAGGAGATCCGCAAAGACGGCTCATCTGCCCGGGGTGTGGTCATCAGGCCAGAGGAGTGAGCGGGGCCGTTTACCATGCCGGCAGGCCGCCTGCCAGCACCAGGAGGGCGAACAGCACGCTCATGAGGTACACGATGGAGAAGGAGAACAGGCGCACCGCTCTATCGTCTGATGGAGACAGAAGGAGGTTTCTGCTGAGGTGGAGGAGGAGCAGACCGGCCGGGATCGTTACGACCAGGGTGAGTCGGTCGATCGCCGTCAGGAGCGGGATGAGGATGGTGAGACCCACCGTTGCCACGTTCCAGGCGTATATGGCCTGCGCTGCGGCGTGTCGCCCCGCCCTGGCAGGGAGCATGGGTATGTGAGCGATGCGGTAGTCGCGGTCCCGGTAGATGGCAAGCGCCCAGAAATGCCCCGGCGTCCATAGAAAGCCCAGAAGCGCGATCATCACCGGGGTGAGCGCCGGGAATGGGGCACCTGTAGCGGTCCATCCTGCAAACGCGGCAAAACATACCGCGCCTCCGCCCAGTACCACATTGAGGGGGCTTGTCCGCTTCAGGATCGTGGGCCGAGGAGCCCCCCGACTTAAGTCGGGGGATGAATCGGCCCTCTATGGAATCCAATACACTTTCACCCCGCACGGGTATTCTTTATGTTGGTCGAGCGCCAACTAAGAGAGTGTATGCAATCGGTGACGAAAT
>JAAYND010000003.1 GCA_012521035.1 Methanomicrobiales archaeon | reverse complement strand
CGCCGCCGGAGAGGGTTCCCGGATGGCGGTGGAGCAGGTGGCTGATGTTCAGGAGTTCCGCGCTCTCCTGCACCTTCCCGCGGATGAAGTCGGGGTCAGCCCGGCGGGACTTCAGCCCGAAACCGATGTTCTCCTCGACGGTCAGGTGCGGGAAGAGCATGTAGTCCTGGTAGACCATACCGATGTTCCGGTCCTTTGCCGGCACACTCGTGATATCCCGGTCGTTTAAGATTATCCTGCCAGAGTCGGGGCCATAGATCCCCGCAATGGTCTCAAGGAGGATCGTCTTTCCCGCTCCTGTGGGGCCGAGGATGATGAAGTACTCACTATCCTCAACCGAGAGCGAGACATCCTTTAACCTGAATTCTCCGAGGTCTTTTGATACAGAGTCGATGATAAGCATGGAATAGTCCTCCTCAGTAGGCGTGCGTGGATCCGCCGTAGCGCTCAAAGACGTAGAGCGAGACGATCGAGATCAGGATGAGTATCGTCGCCGCAGATATACCGACCTCAAGTTTTCCAGTGGACATGTTCAGGAAGAGCGAGAGCGGAAGCGTCTCGGTCTTCATCCGGGTTGCGCCGGCGAGCATCAGTGCAGCGCCAAACTCCCCGATCCCTTTTGACCAGGTGATCACCGCTCCAGCGAGGAGTCCGTTCCAGGACATGGGGAGCGTGACACGCCAGAAGGCCTGCGCATCGGTGCACCCGAGCGTCTTTGCTACGTTCTCATAGCGGGGGTTGACGCTCTGAAACGTCGAACGTGCCACCCGGAGCATGTAGGGCAGGTTCACGAAGAACTGTGCCATGATGATCCCGAGCGGCGTGAAGACAAAGGTGAGACCCATCGCAGCAAGCGACTTTCCCATCGGGGATACGCCGAAGAAGAGGAGAAGCCCCACGCCCGCCACGAGCGGCGGGAGTGCCATCGGTATATCCATCACCATGTTCATCACGAACTTTCCCGGGAACGTGTAGCGGGCGAGTGCATACGCCACCGGTACAGCGACCAGGATACAGAAGAGCGTGGAGATGATGGATGTAAGGATCGAGAGCCTGATGGCAAACTGGATCTCCTCTGAAAAGAGGCACTCGATGAAGACATCGAGGGGCGAGTGGGTGACCACCCCGAGAAGAACCAGCACGATGAAGGCGGCGATGAGGAGGGAGACCACCACGGTTGCTGCCTTGAAGCGGGAAGCATTGCACCGCTTCATGAAGACTCCTCATGATCCCGGAGACCTTTTGGCGAGAGACTCCGGACCCCCACCTCTTCTATACGTCGGGCGTCGACCCATCCACTCCTGACGTCATCACGGTGGTCAAACTGGCGGGCGCAGGGTTTTATGTCAGGGAGTGGTATGCCATCAAGCACATCCACCCCGCGTACCCTGACGGTGTTTCCCTCAACAGGGATGACCCCGGCAGGAGATATCCCGATCAGGTTTTGGCGGTTGAAATGCCGTATGGAAAAGATCCCCCGTTCCTTGCTGCCATCGATGAGCGGCCGCTCTAACAGGCGAAATCCGTCTGCCTGGTGGAGATGGTAGGGGAGGAAGATATGGGAGAACCCTTCGATCCCCCGCAACCCTTCCACGTACTCAGAAAAGACCTCGATCGTCCCCTCCGCCCCGGAGAAGATGCTCTGGATGGGAGTGGTATCCAGGTCGGTGAACGGCGAGCGGATGGTCCCGATCGTACGATAGGTCGTTTCCATGTGACTTCCCCCTCTCAAGGCCCGATCAGGGCTCGACATTTGCGTAGATCTCGCTTGGATAGGTGGTGAAGCCGT
>JAAYND010000272.1 GCA_012521035.1 Methanomicrobiales archaeon | reverse complement strand
AGCTCCTTGAGTCGCCGGACTGCCTCACCCGACTCCGGTCGGATGATATCAGCGAGCGCGAGGGCTCCGGTGAGCTGATCATCTTCGAGGAGGAAGACGACAGTCTTTCCTTCCTGCTGGAACGCGTTAACCCTCTCATCCGGTATCGCTATTCCCCGTCCGGTGAGGTAGCCGGGACTGACCGCCCTGACCGACCGGCCGGCGATCACCCCCTCGACGCCGACCCCGGGGATCGCGCGGAACCCCTCGATCGGGAGGAGGGAGAGTCCCCGCTCCTCCGCGCTCTGGACCACGCCCCGGGCGATCGGGTGTTCGGAGTGTGCCTCAAGCGACGCCGCTTTCCTGATCACATCTTCTTCCGTGTAATCATCGAAGGTGAGGAGATCGGTGACCCCGAACTCCCCCAGCGTGAGAGTTCCAGTCTTGTCGAAGACGACTGCCTGGATGTCCTTTCCCCGTTCAAACGCGGTCCGATCCCGGATCAAGAACCCGGACTGTGCGGCAAGCGCCGTAGAGGCCGCGATAACGAGCGGGATGGCGAGGCCGAGCGCGTGGGGACAGGCGATGACCATCACGGTTGCGGCCCGCTCTACGGCAAACCCCGTTCCTTCTCCGAGGATGAACCATGCCGCAAAAGTCGCCGTACCGACCGAGAGGGTGATCAGCACGAGGAAGAACGCGGCCCGGTCCGCGAGGTCCTGTGTCCGGGACCGACTCTCCTGCGCTGTCCGAACGAGATCGATCACCTGAGTGATGTAGGTCTCTGCACCCATCTTCCTGACCTCAACGACGACTGAGCCCTCTCCGTTGATCGCTCCGCCGATGACCTCATCGCCAGGGCGCTTCTCAACAGGCCTTGACTCGCCGGTGAGCATCCCCTCGTTGACGCTCGTCGTCCCTTCGACCACAACGCCATCTACCGGCACCCTCTCCCCGGGCCGGATGAGGACACGATTCCCCGGGGTGAGGTGATCCACGGGCACATCTTCAGTCCCGCCATTCCTGATCAGGTGCGCCTCTGACGGCATGATCCTGACAAGCTCCTCAAGTGCCCTCGACGCCCCGAGGACCGACCGCATCTCCACCCAGTGCCCGATGAGCATGATATCGATCAGGGTGGCAAGCTCCCAGAAGAAATCCTCGCCGGCGATGCCACCGAGAGCGACCGCTGAACTATAGACATACGCGACGGTGATAGCGACGGCGATGAGTGTCATCATCCCGGGCATCCGTGCCCGGAGCTCGGTCACGATGCCGACAAGGAACGGCCATCCACCGTAGAGGTAGAGGGCGGTCGCGAGGGCGAGGAGGAGGTAGCCTGAGCCGGGAAAAGTGATGGTGATCCCGATGAGTGCCTGGATCGGTGCCGAAAGGCAGAGGATAGGGATCGTGAGGATAGTAGATATGATGAACCGGCGCCTGAAGTCATCAAGGGCGTGGTGGTGGTCCAACGTCAGTCCCCCCATCCCCGATCTATCTCGCCCTGTGTATGGCGCTCCCCGGGCGCCAGCATCGCTGTACCAGCAACCGGGGTTGGTTTTACCCAGCCTGAAAAGACAGTCCTGCGCGAATGCTCACAGAGGGGGCACTCTCTCTCTTCTGCACGGAAGGTGGTCACAGGAGTCCATGTAGGGCAGGAATATCAAAAACCTGCCGCCGATCCGATCAACCAGATCAGCGCTCTCCGTGTTCTTCCTGATGCAGGTGCAAACCCATCGATGTATCCCGGGCGCCCGCTCAACGAGAGAATGGCCCGGGATTCTATATCGGTGTGTTATTACAGATCTGATGTGTGCAGGAGAGCCTGGCTTATAGCTGTGGGAGTGGCCTCCTGCCTGACATCCGCTACAAAAAAAAGTTCAGGGCCTGATCAGCTGGTACAGTTTCCCGTAGATCATCTGGCCTTTGCGCTTTCTGTGACGCTCTCCAAGGTCACCCTCGTAGAGAGCGAACAGTCCTTTCGTCCCGTCTACCTCAAGTTCGACATCCTCGCGGTATGCAAACCCTGGCATCATGACATCGATGTCACCAAAGACATAGATCTCACCTTCCACCATCTGACCACCGAGGCGGCTCTTCGCATTGCCTTTTATGATAATCTTCCCGCCTTCGGCATGGGTTGCCACATGGACGTCGACATTCCCGCCGACGATGATCTCGCCACCGTTCATGAAGGTGCCGAGATCGCTCCCGGCGTCGCCCTTCACGGTTATCTTCCCGCCGGACATGCCGCGCCAGTCTCCACGGTATGCGGAACCGAGGTAGTTCCCGGCATTGCCATTGATGATGATCTCGCCGCCTCTCATGCCAGTTCCGGCGAAGGCGTCGACGTTCCCGTTCACGGTGATCCTGCCTCCTGCCATCCAGGCACCGACGTACATGTCGGCGTTCCCGTTGACGACGACCTCACCGGCGGTCATCTTCATGCCGATATACTTGACCCGGGAAAGGTCGCCTTTGACGATGATCTTCGTATCTGCTGCGGTCGCTCCAGCATTGCCGGAGACCTCGAAGAAGTCTCCGAGCCGGTGCTCCTCCCTCCCGATATAGACAGGGAGGCTGGTGATCTCGTCTGTCTTCTTCCCTGCGAGTGTATCAGGGCTGATGCTGTCAGCCTCGAGGAATAGCCCGGGCTGATTTTTTATGGTGAGTGTAACTGTATTCATCTCTTCTCACCTCACTGTGTAGCATCGACCTCGATCACGTAGGGGTTCGGCACGTAGTGGTGGCCGCTGACCTCGTAATTGTTCAGGGTGACGGTGTAGTAGCGGAGGAACTTCTCCTTGACGTCACGCATCACCTGCGGGTTCTCATTCACCTTTGCGTCCACCCAGAGCGTCCGCTTGTTTCCGTTTGAAGCGATCTCGTGGTTGTTGATGACGTGGACGCCGGCCTTGAAGAGATGCTCAGCGTTCGAGAAGGCATTCTCGATATCATCCGGCACGTAAGGCTCGTTCGGGTTGAAGTCAAAGACCGCAACATCCGCCATAAGCCCGGGCGCAAGTCCGCCGTAGATATCGCTGAGGCCGAGTGCCTTTGCGGAGCCTGCACGGGTCATCTGTGCGATCTCATAGAGGTCGAGCTCGCGGTCGATGCCTGCGATATGAGTGGCGTCGATGACCTTATCCTTGTGCTTGAAGGCGTCGAGCTGCTGTTCCCGTGCCTCCTGGCACATCAACCACTTGATGACACGCGGGTAGCGGATGAACGGTCCGGCGTTCGGGTGGTCGGTGGTGATGAAGACCCGCATCGGATCCTTCGCTAGCAGCGCAAGCTCAAGACCGATGCACCACTGGATGGCGCAGACCTTGATGTTCGGACTGTAGAGATACGGCACTACGCCCGCCGCGGTCTCGAGTTCCACGTCAGAGTTTGCCCACTTCAGGTGGTTGAGTTCGGTGAGGTGGTGCTCGAACGGTCCGTCGGCGGTCATGGTCGTGGTCTCATCGAGTGTCACCTGGCCCATATCGATGGTGATGTTGTCGTGGGAGTTCACGTAGTCCATGATACTATCCGCCCTGGACTCCATGTTCCCCCAGGAATCTCCTCCATAGGAGTGGAACTGGACGTGGGTGTGGTGCATCACCTGATCGCGACCGAACCGGCCCTTCGGCTTGATTCCCTCTGAGATCTTGAAGGTATCGAGCGTTGTTGTGTAGTTGCCGGGGTTCCCGAGGTTGTTTGCATGGATATGCATCGAGTGCGGGAGGCCCAGGTACTCGTTTGCCTCGATGAGCCCTTTCACGATCTGTGCCGGGGTGATATCGAAGTAGGGGACCGGGTCGTGGACGTTCTCACAGTTCAGGCCCCAACCCCATGCCTCGGTACCACCGGGGTTGACGACCTTGATCGCGTAACCCTTCGTGGCGCGGAGGAGCCATGCGATGTAGGCCGCCGCGTTCTCGATCTCGTTGTTTTTGAGGTACTCGAGCACGAACCAGTTATTCCCGAAGACCGGGAAAGCGCCCTGGTCGATGATCGGCGTATCCCGCATCTCCTCGTGGGTGTGCCGGGCATACAGCGGCGGCATGGCCGCTTCCATAACGGTCGTATATCCCATGCGGGCATAGTTGTAGCCGGTCCTGATGGTTGTCGGCACCGAGAACCCGCCCTGCATCCGCTCGACACCGCGCCCGGGCCGGGTATTGAATAGCTTGTCTTCAGGCCGGAAGTTCCGGCCGATGTTCACCTTCGGACCGGCGACGTGGGCATGGATATCGACACCGCCTGCCATGACGGTCCGGCCGGTAGCATCGATGACCTTCGGGTTCTTGACCGCATTTGTCTCGACGATCTTACCGTCCTTCATGGCGACGTCGGCCACGTCACCCCTGATCCCGAGCACCGGGTCGAAGACGAAACCGTTCTTGATAAGATATTCTGTCATCCCTTATATCCCCTTGATCTCTTTGACACGTGCGAGGACGCGCGTGAGGAATTCTTCGTCGGTCATCATACCCTCAGGGGCATCCACGACCTTTCTTGTCTCGATCGGCACGTTGTCCATCCGGTAGGCACACCCGCCCACCTCGACGCCCACAAAGGCGACCGGGACATGAACCTTGCAGACCTCGGTGGTCGGTGTCTCATGTGGTTCGACGGCGACCGAGGGGAGATCGTAGATCTTCTTCACGGAGCTGAAGGGGAAGTGCGCACCCGGATCGCTTCCGAGAACGAAGACAGCATCCACCTCGCCCCGGCGGAGCAGGTCGTTAGACGTTGTCTCACCGGGGTTGTAGCGGGCGAATCCGCGGGAGAGATCCACCGCGAAGGGGAACCCGAACTGCCAGCCCCAGACCTGACCGGAACCGGTGACGTTGTAGTGCCCGCGCATCGGCATAATAGCGGCCTTCGTGTACTCGTTCAAGTCACGTGTGACCGCGATTGCTGCATCGATGTTGTGGTTCTTCCCGAGTGACTGGGTCACACCCATACCGAAGAAGATGATCACAAACCGGCCGCTCTTGAGCGTATCCGCGACCTCGATGATCTTCTCTTTCGGGATACCGGCGACGACGTCAGGAAGCTGCTCTCCCTTGAAGGCTACGCGGAGTGCATCGAGGAGCTCGTAGTCGCGTCCCTGCTCGATCTGCAGGTGGACATCCGCGATACGAGCGGTGTCGGTGACCCTTGGATCGACGACGACCATCTTACGGCCTGTGTGCCCCTTGCCGGTGAAGAATCCACGCGGGTAGATAGAGTAGCGTGACATGTGCCGTGGGTGGGCATGCGCCGGGTTGCAGCCCCAGAAAACTATGCGGTCGGCACGGTTCTTGACCTCACCGAGGGTGCAGCTCGGTATACCGATATCCTGAACGGCGATGAGCGATGTCCCGTGGCAGACAGTCGCGGTGTTATCCATGACCGCCCCGACGTACTCCCCGATCTCGGATCCAACCCCCTGAGCCTCACAGTTCGTTGAACTCCAGCCGTACATCAAGGGTTTTTTGGCGTCAGTGAGTATCTTTGCGGTATACTCAATCGCCTCATCGTAGGAGATCTCTTTCCAGGATCCGTCTTCCTGCCTCATGCGGGGCCGGGTAAGACGGTCCTCTGCCTGGGAGTGGAGGAACTTCTCGGCACCGATGGCGCACGCGTTGTAAACCTCCAGGAGTTTCTTTCCATCTTTGCTGACGACGACCTCAAGGTCATCACAGAGCGTCCCGCAGAACGGACAGATCACGTCAGTTATGGTCTTTGTCATGCGAGCTCACCCCTGCATCCCTTACGGACCAGCTCAAGCGAACCGAGAATCAGTTCGTTCTTGGCTATCTCCACCTCAACAGGTGTGCCCTTGAATGTGGGCATCCCGGTTGAGTAGGTATCCGGATTGATCACCATGTTTGCCCAGGGCCCCATCGGTATATACGCTACACCGGGGTGGGGCCCCTGGGTCGCCTCGACCGCCTTGACGATGACACTACCGTACCTGCTGGTTACACGTACGTTCGTGTTGCGGAAAGCTCCAAGTCTCTTAAAATCCGCCGGATCGAGCTCAATGATCCCGCAGGCGGCGGTGTAGGCGGGTTTGTCCTTTCCCGCCTCCATTGACACCCCCTGCTGGATCGAGCGTCCCGTGATCAGATTTACTATGATTGCCATTATTATTCATCCCCTGTCTGGTATTGTATTATTATTATTTATCTGGCAAATTCATTGAGCGGGCTTGGGCCAAGCTCAGTGATGGTATCGACGACGTCTTCAATGACCTTCGCCCACTTTGCACCCTCAGATGCAGAGACAAAGGTCATCCGGAGACGTTTATCGTCAAGACCGATATTCTTGAGGACACTCTTCAAGAGGAACATCCTCTTGGCTGCTTTATAGTTGCCCTCAAGGTAGTGGCAATCGCCAAAGTGGCAGCCGGAGACCAGCACGCCGTCTGCCCCATCCTGGAATGCCTTCATGATGAAGAGCGGGTCGACCCGGCCTGTGCACATCACACGGATGGCACGGATGTCGGTTGGGTACTGGGTACGGGCGCTGCCGGCAAGATCTGCACCGGCGTAGGAACACCAGTTGCAGATGATGGCGATGATCTTTGGTTTCCAGTTCTCGTCTGCCATTTTACTGTTCACCTCCAAGCAGGAATGCATCGATCTGCGCTACGATCTGCGGTGTTGTGAAGTGCTGCATCCTGATCGCGCCGCCAGGGCAGAACCCGCCGCAGGTACCGCAACCCTTACACTTGGCTTCGGTGACCTGCATGACCCTGCGACCATCCTTCTCGACGAGTGCGAGAGCCTGGTAGGGACAGAGGTTGACACACATTCCACATCCGGCGCATATGTCCTCAAGACAGACGGCGAAGTAGGGTTCGAGCTCCACCTCACCCCGGTGAATCGGGATGGACGCTGCGGATGCTGCACCCTCTGCCTGGGCGACCGTGTCGGGAATATCCTTTGGTCCCTGGCAGACACCGGCGAGGTAGACACCGGCAGTGGTTGTACCACAGGGGTTCAGTTTCGGGTGTGCCTCAAGGAGCCAGCCATCCTGTGAGCAGGAGACGCCGAAGAGTCTCCGTGTTGCTTCGGTCTTCTCGGAGGGCTGGACGGCTGCTGCGAGCACGACCATATCGACTTCTACATCGATGGGTCGGCCGAGTAGCGTATCCTCTGTGTTGACGTGGAGGTTCTTGGTCACCGGGTCTTCCAGGATGTTTGCAACCCTGCCGCGGATGAACTTTGCACCCTCGTCCTGGATACGGTAGTAGAACTCCTCGTACATCTTTCCGAAGGACCGGATGTCCATGTAGAAGATGTAGGGCACAGCACCGGGGATCTTCTCGATGATCTGGTGGGCGTGCTTGAGCGAGTACATGCAGCAGAACCGCGAGCAGTAGGGCTTGCCGACGCCGGTATTGTCACGAGATCCCGCACAGAGGACGAATCCAACCCTCTTCGGGGTTGCGCCGTCGCTTGGCCGGATGAGGTGGCCGCCGGTCGGACCGGATGCACAGATCAGGCGCTCGAACTCGAGGCTCGTGATGACGTTATCGTAGTTCTTGTAACCCCACTCGTGTTTCTCCTCGACCGGGAAGATATCGTATCCCGTAGCGAGGACGATGGTGCCAACCTTGACGGTCTCAAACTCATCTACTGCATTGAGGTCGATAGCCTTCTTATCTCCACAGACATCGACACAGAGACCACACTTGACACAGGAGTCAAAGTCGATTGTGTAGATCAACGGTGAGACCTGCGGGTGGTAGATGTAGATCGCCTTCATCGGCGACATGCCGAGCTCGAAGGGGTTTGGTCTGATAACCGGACAGACATCTTCACAGTCGCCGCATCCGTTACAGCCGCCGCCGACGAATCCGCGGGCTTCTGCCTCCTCGGTGGTGAGGACACCACGTGCCTTCTTCCGGAGGGTCACGTCGAAGTTGCCGATGTAGCCCTCGACCGCCTCAACCTCGGTGTAGGTGAGGAGTTCGATGTTCTCATGCCGGAAGACATCCACCATCTTCGGAGTAAGGATACACTGGGAGCAGTCCAGTGTCGGGAATGTCTTGTCGAGCTGGGACATCCTGCCACCGATGGTGGGATCTTTCTCTACAAGATAAGTCTTGATGCCAGCGCTCGCAAGGTCAAGGGCTGCCTGCATGCCGCCGACACCGCCGCCGACGACCATCGCTGCCTGCTCCACGGGGACGCTCTTTGGAATGAGATCCTCAAGGAGAGATGCCTTTGCTACAGCGATCCGGACTGCATCCTTCGCTTTTGCGGTGGCCTCCTCGGGCTGGTGCATGTGCACCCACGAGTTCTGCTCGCGGATGTTTGCCATCTCAAACCGGAAGGGGTTTAAGCCACCCTCTTTGGTTGCAGCACGGAATGTGGGTTCGTGCAGACGGGGTGAACACGCCGCGACGACGACTCCGGTCAGTTTCTGCTCTTCGATGGCCTCCGCGATCTTGTTCTGACCGGGGGTCGAGCACATATACTGGTAGTCGTCAGCGATGACGACATTTGGGAGCGTGCTCGCATACTCCATTACCGCTTTGACGTCAATGGAGCCCGCGATATTGGTACCACAGTGGCACACAAAAACGCCAATTCTTGGCTCTTCGTATTTCTTGACTTCTGCCATATTTTGCACCTCACAGGATCTTCTTCAGGAATGGCTCAACATCGACAGCATGCAGGTCGAGTGCAAGCTCGTCCGGGCTCATACCCTGTGCCAGTCCCAGGAGTTCGTTGTAGTGCAGTACAGGAAGTCCCCAGGTGATGCCGAACTTCTCCTCGATCTCGATCTGCCCTCTATCATACTGGAGCTGACAGAACGGGCAGACCTCGGTCAGCGCATCGGCTCCGACCTCCTGCAGATTGATCATCTTCTCGTTCGTGATATCCAGTGAATGCGCGAGATCGTATCCGCGGACACCACCACCGGCACCGCAGCAGAGCATCTTGTTGCGGTACTGGACCGGTTCGGCGCCAAGAGCGGCGACGAGTTCTTCAATCCACATCGGGTTCTCGGAATCCCCGAAATGCCGCTCTTTTGCGGGTTTCATCAGGTGACAGCCGTAGTGGACAGCTATCTTTGCACCGGTCAGGGGGCGCGTGACGCTATCGGCGATCTTCTTGAGGCCTACGATCTTCGGGTCGTAGTAGAGCTCAGCGAGGTGCCAGACGTCGATGGTCCCCTTGAACTCCATGTCGATCTCTTTGAGAACCTCGTTGACGCCGTCCCGGAGTTCATCGTTGTGTTTCAGTTTCTCGTTGACTTCGTAGATTGACTTGTAACACCCATTGCAGATCAGGGTGATATCCACGCCCATCTGCTCGGCGAGCACGACGTTCCGGGCTGCCATTGCATACCAGATGTTCAGGTCGATCGAACCGAATGCACCCGGTGCCGGGCAGCAGCTTGCGCCCTTCAGAGGCAAGAGTTCAATGCCGACTTTCTCACTGGTCTTGATGGCCGATGCCTCGATACCAGGATACCGGTTCGGGGCGATACACCCGAGGAAGAATGCATACTGACGCATACCTCTATCCCTCCTCTGCCAGAATCTTGTCTGCGCGTTCTTTCAGTCCGTAGTGATCCATAATCTTCCTGATACCCTCAAGGTATTCGGGGTATTTATGGGTCGTATCAGGTTCTGCATCCAGACCGAGCTTTACACGTGCAGCCCGGTTTGTATCGTTGTTTGGAACCCCGTGGCCGGATGCATATATCGCCTGAGCTGTCTTGAGGAAGTTGCGCGGCACGATATCACGCCGGGCCGCGAGGTTTCTCATCGCCATGATCGCATCGGTAGGTGCGAGGTTCCGTGGGCACCGGTCGGTGCAGCTGTAACAGGTGGTACAGAGCCAGAGATCCGGGTCTGTGAGGATCTCCTCTTCCAGCCCAAGGTTGATCTTTCGCATGAACAGCCGGATGCGGTACGTACTCCGGGGTGCTGAAGGGCACGATCCGGTGCAGGTGCCACACTGGAAGCACATGTGGGCAGCTGTCTGTCCGATCTTCTCAACTTCCTTGATGAACTCGGGATTGCTGTCAGGAACGTAGTACTTCCTGTCCCGGAGTCTCT
>JAAYND010000271.1 GCA_012521035.1 Methanomicrobiales archaeon | reverse complement strand
CTAAACCCGGTCATACTGATGATCACCGTCGCGGTATGCGCATCGATGGCCTTCATGCTCCCGGTCGCGACCCCACCAAACGCCGTCGCCTACGGGAGCGGGTACATCACCGCCGAGGATCTCCTCAAGTCCGGCTGGGCACTCGATATCATCGGCGTCGTGCTCTGGACGATATTCCTCCTCACGGTCGTCCTCTGGGCGCTCGGGATCACGTTTGATCTCCCCGCCTGGGCGCTCTAGAACCCACCAGACTATTTTTTTGACCGGGAGGGGAGAGGGGCCGGCCTTCGCGGCCCTGGACGAACGTGCCGGGATCCAGAGTTGCGAAGCGACAAAATAGGATGAACGAGAGAGCGATCGAGTATGAGGAGGATCTACAACCCTGTTACCGGGAAGTACTACGAGCTACGGCAGAGGTCGTCTGTCAACCGGGAGGCCGGGCAGATAATGGGCGTGTGGAGCTCCAGAAGGAAGGCGGGAGAGAAGACCTGAAAAGAGCCCGGGCCCGGAGAACATCCGCCCACCGTTCCGGAGGTATCATATAGCGGGCCGGCAACTCTCCAGTATGCCGAGAGTGAGGATCAACGAGGACGACCTGCACTCCGGGGCTGGTGTGGAGGGGCGGCGGAAGAAGAAGCGAGGCGTGGAGGATCCGCCGGTCCGAGAAGAGCGATCGGAGAAGAGATCTCCCCGCCGGTCCCGGCCGATCTTTGGGGATGCTGAGAGCGATATCTTCTACACCGGACGGGAGTAGGATCAGCCGCGCATCTGGATATCCCGGGGCGAGTTGACCACAACCTCCCGCTTCCCACGGTAGGTCTGGACAGTGCCGTAGAGCGTCACGCTTGCATTTTCGCTGAATTCAAGCGTTGTAGCCACGTTCTCGGGCAGAAAAACCATGATCTCGTTGACGGTGAGGATGAGATGTCCGCCGGTTGCGGTCGCCTTTATATCTTCGATCTGCCCCTCAATGACAGCCAGTGTTCCGTCGGGGAGATCCTCTGAGTATGGGGTCGCAACGAGCGGCATGGCAAAAGCATCGAAGAGAAGGTGCGCTGCAAGGATTACCACGACCACGCCCACGAGCATGAGGAGTGCTGTTTTTTCCTGCCGTTCCAGCATAGGTACCTGATGGGTTTTTGAGAATATAATTTCCGTCAATTTGATATGTTAACAGTGTTAACTGATCTGTATGGATGACGTGAATCTCCCCCCATCCTCTCGCAAGATCCTCGGACTGCTTGAGGGCGGGGGTGCCCTGACCCACAAGGAACTTGTCCTCCTCAGTAACCTTGCGCCCCGGACTGTCCGGTACGCCCTGAAGAGGCTCAAGGACAACGACATGATTGTGGAGAAGTTCAACTTCAGAGATGCCCGGCAGATCCTCTATGAGTACAAAGATACCCAGATGGTGTCCACACCATGACTGAACCACCATCCTGTGACATCATGCGCTGCGACATACTCGCCCGGAGGTTGCTCCCCCGGATGCGCGCTGAGATGGTCTACCGCCTGGTGAGCGAACGCGGTATCAGCCAGAGCGAGGTCTCAAAACGCCTCGGGATCAGCAGGGCCGCAGTCTCCCAGTACATGAGCCGAAAACGCGGATTTACCCGGCAGGATCTCCCTCGCGAGCTCAACCTCGTCATCGAGCGGTGGGTCTCCGCCGTCATATCCGGTGAGGGATCGATCACCATCTGCGATATCTGTCGTTCTGTAAACCTCTCCGAGAACCGGTGAGTCCTCAGGTGCGCCCGCGACGGTAGATGTAGAGCCCCATGAGCCCTGCAAGTACACACGTCGCCGCCACCATCTTGAGCCGATCCGGCCCGCTCGCGCCTTCGCTCGCGCGCGAGGCCTCCCAGTCGTCCAGGAAGACCTGCGCGTAGTAGGCGGCTATATCGGGGTGCTCGATTATCACGCCCGCCTCCCGGTTGAACCCCGGCGAGTTGGCGTTCCAGTTGATGCTGCTGACGAGGACCGCCTGCCCATCGACGACGACGCCCTTGTTGTGGATCTTTGCGAGGTTGTTTCCCTCCAGGTCTGCGAGCCTCGCCTCGAGCGGCAACCCCTCCGCCGCGGCGATCCGGTTGATGAGGTCGACCATCTCGTCATTGTCATTGTCACCCTCGATGTTGAACCAGAACGAGTCGAGGAGCACCCGGACCGTGACCCCCCGGCGCGATGCGTTGATCGCGGCGGCGAGGAAGGGGTTTAACTCGTACTCTGTCTGGTTCTTGATGTAGGCCTGCTCGATAGCGATGCTCCCGGTGGCCCCCTCGATCATCCCGGTGATGAGGTGGCTCGTATCGGGGGAGAGGACCGGCGTCACCCGCGCCCCCGTCGCGTGGAGGGGGGAGAACTCCACGGTATATGCCGGCGCCCAGGGCGTACGGACCCCGGCCGCTGTCCCCTCAAGCGGGACGATATCCCCGCCCTCGATATCGAAGAGGAAGACCTCCCGGAAGTAGCCGGCGAGCCCCGGATCGCTCAGGCACGCCCCCCAGCCCCGGTTGCCCTGGAGTCCCGGCGCCGGGTAGCTGCCGGGTTTGTAGTTCTCGCTCCCGATGAGGACGGTGTTCCCGTCGACGATCACGTACTTCGCGTGGTTGTAGCGGTACCGCGCGTGGGCCGCGTCGGTCGTCGTCATCATGAGAACCGGTATGCCGCTCCTGTTGAGGGCGCCCGCGATCGCGCGCTCCTCCCGGGATATCCCGCCGACCGGCCCTCCTTCGAGGAGGACAGTCACGGTGACCCCCCGCTCACTGGCAGAGATGAGGTCCTCCGCCATCACCGGATCGGTGAACTCGTAGACGTTCACCAGTATCTCGCGCTCCGCCGATGCGATCACCTCCGAGAAGACCTCGTACGCACAGTCCGGGGCGACGAACGCCGTCACCGCCACATCCTCGAAGACGGCAGGCTCGAACCGTGACTGGCCGATGAAGAACGGCCGGGGATCCCAGACACCATCCTCCAGGTAGTGTATCTGCCCCTCCCGGGGGTGGACGTCGGCCGGCCAGGTGACCTCCTGGATGAGCGTCGACCCACGATAGAGGTAGAGCTCGTCGGCCTTATTCGCGAGGAGGAAGTTTCCGCCGCGCATGACGACGTTCGGCACGGCCGGCGAGTGATCCTCGATCTCAAAGTCCGGTGGGTAGCCATGGGTCTGCTCAAACGCGATGCCGTCTCTCGCGATCACCAGCCGGCCGCTTATCCTGGTTCCTGCCGGGAGCCGAAACCCGCCCTCGCCATCGGATATGATGTATCCATCGAGCAGTCCCTCTCCCTCGAGTACCAGGTACTCATCGGGGTCGCGGGGCAGGTAGGGGTCCGGGCAGAACTCGGTGATCATGATACCTCCGGCCATGCCGGCAAGGAGGCAGAGGAGCAGTGTGGTCGCGGCGATCCGGCGCATACACAGAATTATGTCCCGCCCGGTTTAATAGAGAGACGATCATGACTTCGCGCGCATCCCCGCTGGTTGTCAAGGTTGGCGGGAGCCTCTTTGACCGTGTCGCCCCCCTGATCGAGATATTTTCAGAGGTCGGGCGGCCGGTGCTGATCGTGCCGGGCGGCGGGAAGTTCGCCGACCTCGTCCGGCGCCTCGACGTCTCCGATACCGCCGGCCACTGGATGGCGATCGCCGGCATGGAGCAGTTCGGATGGTACATCGCATCGCACGGCATCCCGGCGGTGACCGGACTTTCCCCCCCGACCGAGCCCTCGGTCCTCCTCCCCTACTGCGCCCTGCGGGAGGCCGACCCCCTCCCCCACTCCTGGGGTGTCACATCCGATACCATAGCCGCATGGATCGCAGGCGAGCTCTCCCTCGACCTCCTCCTCCTCAAGTCGGTCGACGGCATCCACCACCGCCGGCGGCTCATCCCCCGGGTCGATGACCCCGGTATCACGCCTGAAGAGGTCGATCCCCTCTTCCTGCCGTTCGTCTTTGAGCACGGCGTCAGGACGCGGGTGATCAACGGGCGGCATGCCGACCGGGTCCGCGGCGCCCTCCGGGATGAGGCGGTCACCGGGACGCTCATCGACCCGAGATTTTAACTGTTCCCGGGGAGATATGATAGGTAATCTTTGAGGAGAAACGAATGACAGCGAGAGACCGATGTACCTCCTGTAACGCCACCCTGGCCGTGACCGGTTCAACCCGGTTCCCGTGCCCTGAGTGTGAGCACGAGATCCAGAGATGCTACCGGTGCAGGGAGCAGAGCATTATCTATACATGCCCGAACTGTGGGTTCAGGGGGCCGTAAGCATGGGAGACGTAGCCATCATCGTAAAGATCATGCCCGAGTCCCCGGAAGTCGACCGTGAGGAGCTCAAGGCTGCCATGAGGGCGGCCGTCCCGGTCAACGATATCAGGGAAGAGCCGATCGGGTTTGGCCTTGTGGCGATCAAGGCCGTCATCGTGGTCCCCGATAAAGCCGGGGCTCCTGATGAGGTTGAGGCAGCGCTCCAGAATCTTCCGGGTGTCGGAAGCGCTGAGATCATCGAGTCCACGCTTGTGTAAGCGGGCTCATCCTTTTTTAGCGGATCTCTTCGAGCCGCTCCATCACTTCTGCCGTGATCGTGCGGATCTTCTGGACCGACTCCTGAAATCCGGTAACCTCGTCGCCCTGGAGCCGTATCGGTACCGGGAAGATGCCGTTTCGGTTGAGGCGGGCGGGCACGCCGATACAGACGTCGCCGATCCCGTGGACCTCGCTCGTGATGTGGCTCGATACCGTGAGGATCCGGTTCTCGTCGCCGAGGATCGTCCGCACCAGGGTCGCGATAGCCTCCCCGGGGCCGTATATCGTGGATCCCTTATCCCTGATGATCGCCTGGCCGCTCGTGCGGACCGTATCGATCATCTCCTGCGCCGGCAGCCCTGAGAATGTGGGCAGGTTGTGGATCTGGATGCCGCCGATCGTCGTCGCCGACCAGAGCGGTACCATGCTCTCGCCGTGCTCCCCGATGATCCGGGTATGCACCTCGCTGACATGGACCCGGAAGTACCGGGCTATTAAGGACTTCAAGCGCATCGAGTCCAGGTGCGTCCCGAGGCCGAAGACCCTCTGTGGCGGGAGGCCTGAGTATTTCATGGCGACGGCGGTCATGACGTCGACCGGGTTTGTGACCATGAAGAGAATAGTATCCGGCGCGCATCTGCCGATGGTTTCTGCGGTCTCTGCGACGATCTTCGCGTTCTCAAGAGCGAGATCGTTTCGGTCCTGGCCGGGTTTCCGCGGAACCCCTGCCGTGCAGATGATGATATCAGAGTTCTCTGCGTCGGTGATGCAGGTACTGTACGAGAGCCTGACATGGGTGCCCCGCGCAGCAAATGAGTCGGAGAGGTCATGACAGCAGCCCCCGAGAAAATCTTCGCGTCCGGGTTTCCCTATGAGCAACATCTCGTTGACGTAAGGAATCTCGGATATGGTGTGGGCCGCAAACATGCCGACGTTCCCTGTAGCCCCGATAATCGTTACCTTTGCCATGGAGATCGCCGAATTGGGGACACGTCATCGGTCGACCGTGCGCACAAGCGTTCACCGCTGCACTCCTCCTCCACCCCGCAACCCCATGGGCGCCGAACGTCCACGGTAAGTCTGCTCCCTTCCGGGCCTGAACCGGTCCCCGCAGCAAGAGGTCGCCGCCCCCTCCGGGACATTGATCCCTCTCCGCCGACCTCATGGGACGAGGCTTCTCCGTCGGAATACAGAGGATCCAGCAGGCCGCTATGGCCTTCCTCAGACTTCGCCCCCCGCTTACGGCGGTCTCGGGTTACAGGTGACGCCGAACCACCCGGGCTAGTCCCCGTATATAGTGGGTGTCTACGGGATAAAAATATCTCCGCCCACCCGGGCCCGCCAGGCCGCGGAGATCCGACTGATCTCTCCGGCATCCTTCTTCTCGAAGAGATCGAGGGCGGTGAGGTCGACGTCGGGCAGGAGCAGGGAATCAAAGACCCGGAGGTCGCCCTGGTAGACCTCGATCTCCTGTGCGCCGGTGGCGGTGGCGACGAGGATGGGATCGCGCGCGACCGGATGATCCGCGAGGTCGCCATACGACCGGCAGATCGTCACCTCTTCAATATCCAGGAACTCCCGGTTCACCTGGAGGTTACAGGCGGTCCAGCAGGCCGCCGCGTACCAGGCGTCGTTTGTTACGACGTGGTGGATGCCGGCCCGGGCCGCAGCGAGCCCGAGTGTGCCGGCGCCCGAGCAGGCATCGACGAACGTCCGGGGCCGGCGTCGCCCGATCTCGCGCTCAAGGGTGAGGATCTTCTCGTTATGGTCCCGGGGGAACTCGACGTGCAGGGTCGACTGCTGCTTGTAGACCACGACCGGCCCCGCCCGGGTGGGGAAGATGTCAGCCCGGACGTCGCATCCCGCAAGCAGGGTGTGGGTCATAGGCTCGGCGTCGAGGTCAGCGATCCCCGGTGTCCCGGCCCCCGCCTGGATGACCCCCCGGACCTCCGGGACTTCGGCAATGATGCGGGTAGCTGATTGCTCCCCGACCACTCCCGAGAGGAGGATGAGCGACCCGGCCGGGAGGTAGGGGGCCGTGCGCATCGCAAACCCGGGGTGGATGAGCGGTGTCCCGGCGCCGGCGAGCGGTTCGGTCCCGGAGAGGTCGCCCTCCTCGACCATGACCCGGTAGATATCGGCGAAGACCTCATCGATGAACCGCTTCCCGCAGGAGGGGCAGGGTTCCCCCGGGCTGATGTCCGGCGGTGGGAGGCGTTTGTCGTAGACGAGCCCCATGCAGTCAGGGCAGGGGGCGAAACGTTCCGGGAGGCTCTCAAGGAGTTTGCGGGCGTCCGTGATACAATCGTTCCCGCAGACGGGACAGTGCATACCCGGGAGGTTGGGGGTGGGGGTATATGGGTCTTTCGAGTGCCTCACTCGGCGGTCAGGAGAACCCGGACCAGACCTTCACGCAACCAGCCCCAGGCGTCCCGCTGGCGACTCTCCGGGAAGTAACGGACGTCGATATCGCCAAACCCGACAAAGAGTGTGGGAAACCGGTTCATCCACTCCCGCCACCGTTCTCCGCCGACGATGGCGATCCGGTCGACGTTCTCCATCCCCGGCCACTGCCTGAAGGCGTCCCACCCCTCTCCAGGCCTCCAGCTCCGGAACCCCTCTATCTTGAAGAGGATCCGGATCTTCGACTGTTCCTTCATCGCCCGCTCGAGCTCCGGGAGGAGGATGGTGGCGTAGTCGTTCTCGCTGAGCTTCCCGTCGAATCGGAAACCAAGAACACCTCCTGAACTCTCTCTCATTCGGTCAAGCATGGGTGCCTCATTGGCTTCAAAATAGAAAAAACCTGCGCCTCTCCCTGCATCAACCGTTCCGTTGTTGGGTCTGCACCCCGGAGCTCGAGGATATTCATCGGCGGGGAGTGGTGGCGATGATGGGTTTTTGCGATCAGGATGAGCCCGGATATCGTAGATCCCGGCCCCGTAACCGGTGCCTCCCGTTCCAGGTCCGTTCTCTCCGGGCAGGTATCCTGCCGGGGGTGTTACCGCAATGCCACCCGGGGAACCGTACCGTATATATACATGCCCCATGAAGGGAACCGGGAATCGCGGCATGATCTCCTGCACGGGTGGCGTGGATGTCCCTCAGGTTTGTGGTGATCTGGTTTCGCCAGGCCGCGAAGGCACTGGTGGCGCTCGCTCTCTTTCTCATAATCCTCCCGCTCGCCCTCGGTTCCGCCTCCGGGATCCCGGAGGTTCAGGTCCTCGCGCTGGTCTCGTCCACCCTCGTGCTCCAGTCAAACGCCGTCTTTGCCGGGGTGGGCATGGGGATGCACCCGGCCGGGATCCTCGCGATCATGACATCCGTTGAGGTCGGCACCGTGCTCGCTATCCTCCTCATATGCGATGCGTTCGCCCATTCCTCGATCCGGGTCAGGGGTATACTGGAGCGCACCGGGGCGAAGATACAGAAGGTGCCGTTTCTCACGAAGTACGGTGCGGTAACCCTCATCGTCCTCCCGACGTTGCTGGTCGTCGGCCTCTACTCGAGTGTCGTGATCTGCTGGATCCTCCGGTGGGATCGGATCCAGTCCCTCTTCTTCATCACCATCGGATGGCTCGCCGCCTCGATCTTCCTCATGGTCATCGCGTTCGGGTTGATGAGGATGTTTGCCTGATAGATCGGTGCCCGCCCTGCCGGCAGGTGGATATACTTCCAGGGAGATAGATCACTCATACCCGACTCCGGCGGGGAGGTAATACCCAGATGGCCCTTCTCGTGACCCTTCTTACCGTTGTCCTGGTCCTCAACATCATATTCGCCATCACCGTCGTCTTCTTCGAGCGGAGGAACCCGACGGCGGCGGTGGCCTGGTTGATGGTCCTCTTCTTCCTGCCGCCGATCGGGTTCCTGTTCTACCTGATATTCGGGCAGAACTATACCCGGCAGAAGATGTTCGTCATCAAGGAGGAGGAGGACCGGCAGTACCTGCAGGAGACCCTCCTGGGGCAGTACCGTGAGCTCTCCGAGAGGACCTACCGCTTCACCACCCCCGAGGCCGAGGAGTTCCGCGAGACGATCTTTCTCTTCCTCAGGAACAGCCGGGCGCACCTGACCGGGAGGAACCAGGTCGATATCTACACCCGGGGCGAGGAGAAGTTCGACGCGCTCTTTGCCGCGATCTCCGGGGCACGCCAGCATATCCACATTGAGTACTATATCATCAACAACGACGACCTGGGGCGGAGGCTCATCCGTGCCCTCGCGGAGAAGGCCCGGGAGGGGGTCGAAGTCCGTCTCCTCTTCGATGCGGTGGGAACCCGTAACTGGGGGAGGTCGCGGAGGGCGTTCTCGGAGCTGACCCATGCCGGCGGGGAGGTCGGGGCCTTCTTCCCCTCGTTCTACCGGGTCAACTACCGCAACCACCGAAAGATCGCGATCATCGACGGGGCGGTGGGGTTCATCGGCGGGTTCAATATCGGGGATGAGTACCTGGGGAAGGGCCCCCTGGGTCCCTGGCGCGATACGGCCCTCCGGATAGCAGGCCGGGGCGTTCACCTCCTCCAGCTCCGGTTCTTCCTCGACTGGCACTACGTTACCGGCGAATACCCGGGGCCGGCCCCCCGTCCCCACTACTTCCCCGACCCCGGCACCCCGGGCTCGACACCGATCCAGATCGTCTCCGGCGGCCCCGATACCCGGTGGAACCCGATAAAAGAGGGCTACATCAAGCTGATCAACTCCGCCCGGGAGTCGGTCTACATCCAGACACCCTACTTCGTCCCCGATGATAGCGTCGCCGATGCCCTCCGGATCGCGGCGCTCTCCGGCGTTGATGTCCGGGTCATGATCCCCTGCAAGCCCGACCACCCGTTCGTCTACTGGGCGAGCCTCTCGTTCATCAGCGACCTCCTCGATGCCGGGGTGCGGGCCTACACCTACGACAACGGGTTTCTTCACGCAAAGACGATCGTCGTCGATGGGAAGGCAGGATCGGTCGGGAGCGCGAACTGGGATGTGCGGAGTTTCCGGCTGAACTTCGAGGCGAACGCCTTCTTCTACGATGCAGGGGTGGGGGGTGAACTCGCGCGAGCCTTCGAGGAGGATCTCAGGGTATCGACCGAGATCACGCTTGAGGGGTACCGGTCGCGACCCCGCTGGATCAGGATGAAGGAGTCGATCTCCCGGCTTTTCTCACCGCTTGGGTGATAGAGGGTTTCTGACCCGCTTCCTGATCCCGGGGAGGCTCTGCTCCCAGCGTGCCTGGAGGATGGGGACGGCGTGGGGGATGTGGTGCGGGAGGACAGCGGTCCCCATCACGGCCTTTTCGACGAGGGGCCGTTCACGGCCGATGATGACGGTCTTTTTTGTACGGATCGCTTCCAGGAACTCTTCCACGGTATCGGCCTCTGCGCAGGTGACGACACCGCCGAGTTCGTGGAGGAGGTGGCCGTCGGTCCCGCCGGTCCGGCCGAGGCCGTGAGCGGTGGCGAGTTCGGCCGCCTTCCGGTTGTGGGACCGGGCCATCCCGCCGCAGATGACCTCGAGCGCGTCGAGGCGGGAGAAGACCTCTCCTTTGATGCAGTCCCGGGCGACGCATCGCTGGACCCCCCGGTTCAGGAATGCGTAGCCGCAGGGGTGCGCCTCGACCCTGACGCAGGGGTAGCCCTCGCTCGCATCGAGTATATCGGTGGTGTTGAGGTGGATCGCGGTGTAGGGGGCGCTCCGCCGGTTCTTCTCGATGTGGTTTTTGTAGAAGTCAGCGAGGTCGGGGATCGCGGGGAAGTAGAGGAGGATATGCGGGCCGTCGTTTGCGCTGACCTCGATACCGGGGATGAGGAAGACGCCGGTCTTCTGCCGGTCTGCCTCAAGCACCCCGCCGATCGCGTTGTGATCGGTGATCGCAAGCCCGATCCCCTGCCGTGCCGCGAGCTTCAGTGCATCGCGCACACGGGTGATGGAGTCGGAGTGGCAGGTATGGAAGTGCAGGTCCGCCGGGAGGAGCCCGAGTCGCCGGATCTCTTCTGGTACGGGCTTTTCAAATATGATATCTTTATAGTGGTGCATCTACCTGGTTATCGGTGGGTCGTCGGGGGTAAAAAAGGAGCGCCCCCGATATGCAGACCTACTCCTCCCGGTCCCTTGCGTTCATCATCTCCCCGATCCACCGCGTCTCTTCCCAGCTCTCCAGGAAGAGCTTCACCGCGATCGTCAGGGGGATGGCGAGGAAGACACCGACCGCCCCGAGTACGAGCGCCCAGAAGAGGACGGAGAAGAGGACGACGAACGGCGAGAGGTTGAGTCCCTGGCTTGCGATCTGGGGGAAGACCAGGTTCTCGGCGGCGGCGTCGATGAGGGCGATGGCGATGATGACGGTGACCGCGCCCGCCGGCCCGAAGCTGACCAGGGCGAGGAGCGTTGGCGGGATTGCAGCGACGACGAGGCCGATGTAGGGGACGTAGCTGAGCACGAAGGCGACGAACCCCCAGAGCACTGCGAACTCGATACCGAAGATGTAGAGGAAGATCCCGGTCCCGGTTCCGGTGACCAGGTTCACCTTCGTCCTGACGATCACGTAGTCGATGAGGATCCGGCCGGACTGTGAGAAGTGCTGGTAGAGGGTGTTCTCCGCCCCGAAACGCCTCTTGAGTCCCGCCGCGAGCCGGGGCGCCTCGAGGAGGAGGAAGGCGATGGCTATAGCGACAAGGAAGGCATCGAGGGCTATATTTCCGACGTCCCGTGCGAGCCCGGCGGCCTGCTGGATGGCCGTCCCCTGGTCGATGAAATCCCAGATCCGGAAGTTATCGAGGTTGATCCCGTACCCGGCTGCCTCTCTCTCAAGGGCTGTCAGGTACCGGGGCAGGGCGCGGAGGAACTGCGTAAAGGCTGCCCAGAGGAAGAGGGCTGCACCGACGAGGATCCCGATGAGTCCTGCCACCACCGTCCCGGCGGCGATGGCCGGCGGCACCCCCCG
>JAAYND010000270.1 GCA_012521035.1 Methanomicrobiales archaeon | reverse complement strand
CCCCCGATCTCAATCAGGGGAGCAGTCAGAAGGGTGTAACATATCCCAGTCAAACGGTCTCCTCATGGCGCCCCCCGGTCGGTAAGAAGTTGACCGCGGCCGGGTGATCGGCATTCTGTCCAGGCCGGATACCATGCCCCGTCCGCTGAAGGCCGGAGATGACCGAATTTACGCCGCCCCGGCACCGGGGATAGGGTTACGTTCAACCCGGGTCCGGCCCAGTGTTGAACGCAAAAGATTAGAGCCTGCCGTAGCCTTTCTGCGCCTGACCGATGGTCAATCAGGTGAGTGACCCCGACCAGGCCTTCTGCCGGCGTGGATGAGATAGAGCGCGGTGAACGATCGCCCTATATGGAGCCGGAATACCTCCATACTCTCTGTATTCAGGCGCTTTTTATCTCCCCCGCTACCGGGATATGGATCGGTCTTTAGTGCGGCCGGGTTTTGCCGTGATGATGCACATGCGACTTCTCCGGCAGGGTATGCAGGAAGTCCGCCGCCGATTGCCGGAACAGAACAGCGAACGTCACAACGGGATCTCCACGAGATCCTCTGTCTCCTGGATCCGCTTGATATCTTCAACGAGTCGCCGTTTCTTCTCGCGTTCGATCATACCCTCTATCAGTTCCGAGAAGGTCATACCCGGTTCCCGCATACCGGAGAGGTCAGCCCAGACTTCTTTCCTGACAACAATACGCTTCATGGTATAGATGTCACTGACAGAAAAGATCGCCGGTGTAAGAATGCCCATCAATATGCCGCCGACCGAATCCACCCGCCGGTCTCTGATTCTTCACCCCTTCCCGCCAGCCTCCTCGACATTGAGTGTCACGCACTCCGCAAGGGATTGAAGAGCCCTGATCTCTCCCGGGGTGATCCGTGGCGACGTGGCGCACCTTCTACTGAGAGAGTATACGTATCAGGCGAGGGTCCAGCATGCACCCATAGCAAAACTGCGTTGCGTGCAGGATTGAATCAGCAGGTTCCTCAAAATCATGCCAATCCCACTCCTCTCTGGTCTTCGGCCGGATACCTTTCCGCATTGCACCGATGTTTCTTGTATCGTAGCCACTCTCACACAATGCCATCACGTAGCGCCCGATAGAGGGGGTGTGTTTTCTTACTGCACGCAGATAACCCAATTCATATGTGGCCGAATCGTTGATGCCATGCTCATTCTCGCCCTCTCTGAAGTAATAAACAATATGAATATGGCTTTTCTCTATCAGATGTTCGGACATCCGCACGTTATACTCAAGATCCCCCTCATCCGGCCGCTGAGGGTTCTGCTCCTGAAGATCGTACGACAGCCTCGCGCTCAGCCCCTCGTTATCACAGAGATGCCTCTTTAACATCTCCAGGTGGGGCCGGCGAAAAGAACCGAGGATCCCGATATTTACCTTCTTTTTTAGCTCTTCCGGGAATTCAAACTCTTTATTTAGCCCGGAGAGGTAACTCATGATAAATGGTCTGCCTGTATGCTGATAGCGGTAATGGTATTTTTTTTGTTACCTGACCGTACAAATCCTTATATTCAGGTAACAGCAACAGAACCTATAACGCGGAGTGAGTGAACACATGGACCAGGCTGAAGTAGATATGTATCTTGCCAGAGTCCCGTCTGTCATTGTCAACGCGGTCACTCCATTGGGGGACAGGAAGTGCTGGGCGTTGTACATTGCACTGCTGGACAACGATGAGGGCTTGAGGTTTAACCAGTTGAAAGAGATCTTTAAGGCCGAATCCTCCGAGATCTCCCGCTCTCTCAAATCGCTAGCAAACGCAGGGCTTATAACAAAGCGGGCGCGCAGTTTGACCGACATAGGAGATAACAGGGTGTCGTACTACGTGCCGACGGTTCTCGGGAAGAGCCTTATAAAGTCGCTTTATATGGGTCTGCTACCATCAAAGCCGGAAGGCATCACGCACGCACCTGACGTGTGTGAAGGATATTCAGAGATCAAGGGCAGTAATACCCGGATGGAGACGGGCGTGGGCGAGGGTATACATGACTATCCAGGGTATTCACGCGGTGCGCCCCGGCGCTATAACTCTCTTCCATACCAACCCTGCGGACGTGTGAATCATGGATCCGGTTAAAGATACAGATGAACCGAGATACTCCGTGGTCAGGAACCGGGAATGCGAGGTACTCCACATCGATGGCGTCTACGGGACGCTAAACCCGGCAACAGGACAACTGGTGTTTTATCAGGACGTACCGAAGGTTGAGATCGATGAAGATGGCCTGATGTCGCCCCGATCGGTAGAGCGTGTACTGGTGGTCGATACGCGGATGTCACCCGAGACATTCCGATCGATAGCATACTGGATGCTGGAGCATGTCCAGCATTATGAGAGATGGATGTGGGACAATCTCCGCCGGCAGGAAGAGATGGATAAAGAGGGAGATCGGGAAGGATCCTCGTGAACCGCCGGGTATGAGTGAGAAGTCATAAGGCACTATTTTTCACGTGTCGTGATGGATTACGGCTCGATCGTAAAGAAACGAGCGACAAACCCGGACCGACGGGGTGCGCCCTGCTCCCCGGTAGAGCCGGTTCGAGGGCTCCGGCCGGCAGGTTCACAGAAAGGTACTCGTTCTCGTCCTTGCGGAGGGCGTTACGGAGAGCCTATTTCAGTCCTTCCCTGACAACAATACGCTTCATGGTATAGATGTCACTGACAGAAAAGATCACCGGCGTGAGAGTGACCTCACCACTGACTGTAACCCCTCGGTCTCACCGGCTGTGAGGGCCGTCTTCTTAAATGACGATCCGCCCCTTGAGATGAGCGGAAGGCAACCTGGAGATGAGCACCACCGGGTGCAAAATCACCATCGATCGGTACCGCCCTCTCCCTGGCGGGGCAGTTTGTCTGAGGAAGCCTCATACATACAGGATGGCCTCTGGATCTGGGTTATGGCACAACGTCTTGTTCCGATTGCTGGATACACGCCTGTATCCCTGCATAAAATGCTTGAAAACTTGTTGATCTGTTTCTTTCAGGAACCATTCCTTTCGAGATCTCGGACGCTGATTTGATCTTCTGTAAGGATCCTGGATACCCGGCTTGTTGAAGTACTCTCTCAAGCGCCTCCCAGGCATTAACAATAGCATCGGGATCCCGGTACTTTCTTCTTGAGCCTAGCGTCCGCGGAATTTTGGGATATGCAGAGGCGAGAGCTTCAATATCCCCAAAAAACCACGCCTCAAGTTCCTCTATTGCAATCCTGTTCAGGACTTGAAAATTGCCATCGTGGCCGGGGGAGCTCTTCGTCGTGAGACCTGCCTCCATTGCAATATTCTCCAGCCGGCCTTTCAGCGAAGTGCAATCATCACGGTCCCTGTCGATCAGAACAACAATGCGGTAATCTGGCGAGATCCACCTTCTGTATCCTCGCAGCCGGGCAGGTAATTTGCCGAGAAGATCCTTCTTGCCACTGTAGGGATGAATGCTGAAAGAATCCTCGACTCGTATCATTTTTGGGAGTAAATTATCCAACGCCGCGCGTGCTGACTCCTCTTCAAGGAGAACTTCGAAGTGCATCTCATCACTCCATCAAGCAGGTCTGGCCAGGATTGGTGCGCTTCGCTCTGGTCCCCGGCGCCTCTGCCTCATCAAAAGGGAAATACTCCTCCATCCAGAGATCGCCTAATTTTGCACCTTCTTCGATGAACTCTTTGACTCCCCTCAACTCCGACGCCCTCCGGGCCTGGGTATATCCTTGCTCACTCCGGTAGAGTATCCAGACTTCTTCTGGAGTGAGGGCATTCACAAAGACCGGGGAATGAGTGGTTACCATCAACTGTGTTCTGGTTGATGCAGCCCTGAATTCCTCGGCAAGCACTGCGAGATGCCGGGGATGAAGCTGGTTTTCCGGCTCTTCAATGCCGATGAGGAGGGGAGGTTCCGGATCATTCAGCATAGTAAGATACGCCAGCATCTTCATTGTT
>JAAYND010000028.1 GCA_012521035.1 Methanomicrobiales archaeon | reverse complement strand
TCCTTCCGCAATGCGAGTGTATCGTTATAGACCTCCCGACAAGTCTCAAGCGTCTGTTCGAGCAGAGAGAGTTGAGATTTTGTGGGATAAATCCGGTAGCGATACGATTTACGCATTGGTACATCGTGTCTCCCTCAACATAATTAAATCTGCCGAAAGGCGGCATTCATCCCCCCACTGAAGTAGGGGGCCTTCTGCCGGGATTTTCGTAAAGGCTTATTGTAGCTCCGGGGCATTCCGTCTCTTGCAAAAAGGAGGTGAAGAGATGCAGGAGATCATACAGACGAAGAGAGAGGGAGAGGAGACCCCTACGGAAGTCCGGGAGCTCATGCACGTCATGCTCACCGGGGATACCTACACCGGTCTGCGGGCGATCAAAGCCATCGGGGATATAGGGGCGCCTGCCGTCGGGCCACTCATGCAGGCCCTGACTGCGGTCGATGATGATGCCCGCTGGACCGTGGCGATGGCGCTCGCCAGGATAGGCAACGGTGCAATGGAACCGCTTATAGAGATCATACGGACCGCGGAGGATGGGATCACAAACCCGGCGGTCTGGGCGCTCGGCGAGATCGGTGACCCCGGGGTGGTCGATCCACTGGTCACCGTGCTCCAGGATAGCCACCGGTCCGAATGCTGCCGGTGCCTGACCGCCGCCGCCCTGCTGAAACTGGGCGATCCGGCGGGCATCGCCAGGGTCCGGGAAGCGTTTGACCTCTCAGGCGAGGAGTTTGCGGGTATCGCCATGGAGGCTTACGAGGGACCATAGAGCCTCGCTTCCCCGGATCAACCCTATTTTATTCTCTCCAGAAGCGGATGGTTAATTACTAATAGGGTCTGTTTAAAAGAGAGTAACATGCAACGGCGGCTCATCCTGCTCCTCCTCATCGTTGTGGCGGCGATCATCGCCAGCGGGTGCCTGGCTCCCGAGATTCCCGAGGGCCTCAGAAGGCCACCCTCTCTTTATCCTACCCCTGCGCCTGTGGCAACAGAGACACGAGAGGCAGCGCCGGATCACCCGGTGCGCCACGAGATAGAGTTCGTCGACCCGCAGAGGTACCACATCCCGACACCGACGCCCACGATCCCGCTCAGCAAACCACCCGACGACGTCCGCGTCTCAGAGAGGATGGTTGTGTACGCAACGGCAACCATCGACCGCCCCGGCCGTGTTGTTGCCACCGAGACGTATCATATCCCCTTCCCGCACTGGGATCTGACCGTGAAGATGACCCCGGTGGGCGAAGAACCCCGCTTCGAGATGGATGTCGGGGACGCCAGGGATCCAAACCGGGTCATACAGGCGATCCGGTACTCCCGAAACGAGATCCTCAGCGGCAGTAAAGACTCAAAGGAGAAGAAAGAGACGTTCACCATCAGGGAGGGGTATGGAGATTACTACTTCATCATCCGCTCGGAGTCGATCCGGTCACTCACCATAACCATTGAGATTCCGGAGAAGTACCTCGTCTAACCCTCTCCCCCCTCCTCTTCTTCCGCTCCCACTTCGGCCCTCAGGAGCTCCTGTTCATAATCGCTGAGCGCGGCGATATAATCCTTCCATGCCCGGTCAGCCCCGGCAAAATTGGCGTCCGCCGCTGAGTATACCTTTGCACCATAGGCACCTGCGCCCGAGGACCAGAGTGAGAACGCGCGGTTCAGGCTATCGAGAGCCCGGACGTAAGCATCCTGTGCTCCGGCGTACGCCTCCGGAACCTCATCAGCGGCGATAACGTACCGGTGGTAGAGCGTGAGATCCCGGCCGTAATCAGCGAGGGCGCCCAGTTTCTTCATCCAGGCGTCGTATTCAGCGATCATGGGATAATCCTGGCGAGACTGCATGTGTGCGGAGATCTCTTCTGAGAGCACGAAGAGGTCAGCCTCAGACTCTGCCACATGGTTGCTGAACTCCGTGATCCGGTCTCTCTCGGCATAATCGGCAAGGAGCGTCCACCCGCAGAAGGCGATCGATATCACGGCCATCACCGCCAGAACGGCTATGAGGAGGTCTCTCTTATCGACGTTGACCGCTGGCAGTTTCAGGTGTTTCTTCAGGTCCATGCCCCTCATCCCCATCCTGCCGGCAGGCGGACCTGGCGGATATGATACTCGGCGGGCGCGGGTGTGTAGCGGAGCGGTATGATCGTCGGCGTTCCGGACGTGCTCCCGGCATCCCCGATCGCGGATGGTTTTCCTACGCGGGCCGTAGAACCTGCAGAGACATATGCCCAGTTAAAATCGGTCCCCTCGACGTGGTAGTAGTGTTTTCCCTTATGGGTGAAGTACTTCGGTGTGTACTTCGCGTAGTAGGGGTTGAACCCCTCCATCCGGATGCCGAGGACCATATGTTCCCTGTATCCGAGCAGCACCGTATCGTAACCGAGAGCATCGAGGAGTCCTGCCATCAGGATGACTGCGTCCTCACAGTCCCCCGTCCCGTCGATGAGTGTCTCGGTGGGGTACTTCGGGTATTCGACCTCCGCACCCCGGCGCACGGCATGCGGGGGGAGGACTCCCTCCCTGTAGGACTCCTTGCTGCTGTCGGGGGTATAGGGGATCTGCTGGACGAAGAATATGAGATCCATCAACCTGAAGTACTCCTTCTCGGGGTTGGTGGTGGGAGGTGCGATCCGGCGGGCGAGGTCCTCGAGGATCGGCCGGTCACCCTCATCGAGGGCGTACCGCCCCCATGCAAGCGTATCGAATCGCGGTGTCTCGCGGTGCTCATCAAAGAGCGCCTCCGGAACCCTGACCTCTGTTGTATGGACACCGCCATCGATGGCGGTCCAGCGGAAGCTCCTGGTGTAGACCGGATCATCGTCCGGGAAGGGCCTCGCCGTCGGAATTGGTTCTGGTGGGATGTAATAGGGTTTCACCGGACCGGGGCCGCTCATCATATCAACCATGAACGCGGGTTTCACTACCAGGACAACGATCAGGATCACGAACCCGCCGGCGAGGACAGTGACGATATCCCTCCACTCCATGTGAACTACCCCGGAGACCGGGCCTCTGTTAGATATTTGCCCATATCAGTAAAAAAGCGTTGACCTCCTTCCCGGAGGACCGGGATTTTAAAGCAGACCGATCCCGAAGAACTCGGCGATGAACCGGATTGCAGCGTAGAGGAAGTAGATGCCGAATATGAGCTTCAGCGTCGCCGGCCGGAACCGCCGGATTGTCGCTGCACCCACCTGGGCACCGGCGATCGACCCTGCCGCGAGGATCAACCCTGCACCGATGGCGACATGCCCCGCCACGAGTTTGATCGCGCCGCCGAGGATCGCCATCGGGAGCATGGATGCAAGCGACGTCCCCGCCGTGAGGGCGACCGGGGCGCCGAAGAGGTAGAGCAGCCCCGGGATGAGGGCGTATCCGCCCCCGAGCCCGGTGATACCGGTCAGGACGCCGACACCGGTACCGAAGAGGATATGGGCCGGGGGTGTGCCCCCGATGCGCTCCGGTTCCGGGCGGGCCAGGGGTCTGAGCCCTTCGCGGATCATGTTCATGGATGGAACGAGGAAGACCAGTCCCAGGATGAGGCCGAGGATGTGGGTATAGCTGACGAGGAAGGAGAAGAGCCAGGAGCCTATGAGAACCCCGATAAGCCCGCCGAGGGCGATCCATGTCGCCACCCTTCGGTCCAGGTTCCCCCGCACCAGGTGGCCAGAGGCGCCGGAGAGCGATGTGAATATGACCACAAAGAGCCCGGTCCCGATAGCGACGGGCCCCGGAAACCCGAGGTAGAAGTACATGACCGGGAGCATGATCGTCGATCCACCGACACCGATCAACCCGCCGAGGATCCCGGCGACGATCCCGATGACAAAAAGGAGGAGGAGGGTCGCCGGCGAAAGGGGCGGAGAGTCGGGGGCCACCCCCGTGCCGATAGCGAGCGCCGCCCCGAGCATTGCCGCGATCACGAGCAGGAGCGCCGCTACCGGTGCGATGCGCCGCCATCCGGACGGCCGGTCTCCTTTCATACCTTAGTAGTAGGTCTTCACTTCTCTATGAAATTGCCGGGAGGGATCGTGGGGCAGGCCTCCTGGACGCCGGCCATAGGCTTCCCCATCTCAGCCGCATACGTGCAGACCGAAGGGTAGTAGCTCGTTATGTACTCCTTGAGCATCCGGAGAGCGCAGTACTGGGGCGAGATGCTCTTCATCGACTCTTTCATCATCCGGACCCACTTATACGGGACGTCGTCTATCGTCCGCGAGTAGTAGAGCGGTGCAATCTCATTCTCGATGAGGTCGTAGAGCGTGTTCGCGTCAGCCCGGTTGTTCCCCCCGTAGGGAATGTGTCCCTCAAATGCCCATCCGTTCCTGCCGTTGTAGCCCTCGACCCACCAGCCATCCAGGACGGAGAGGTTCAGCGCCCCGTTCATACCCGCTTTCATACCACTTGTGCCGCTCGCCTCCATGAGCGGGACCGGGGTGTTCATCCAGACATCGACTCCCTGGACCATATAACGGGCAAGCTGCTCGTCGTAGTCCTCAATGAAGGATATCCGGCCTCCGAACCGGGGATCCTGGGAGTACTGGTAGATCTTCTGGAGGATCCTCTTGCCCGTCTCATCGGCCGGATGCGCTTTCCCGGCGAAGATAAATTGTACCGGCCTCCATCGGTTGTTCACGATCCTGTCAAGCCGATTTATATCCTCGAATATGAGGTCGGCCCGCTTGTACTCGGCGAACCGGCGGGCAAACCCGATCGTCAGCGCCGAGGTATCGAGCATCAACCCCTCGGCGGCCAGGTTTGCAGGTTCATCCCGGTACCTTGCCCATTTCAGGCGTTTACGCTCCCGGACCCGGGAGAGGAGTTTCATCTTCAGCCACTTGTGTTCTTCCCAGAGTTCCTCATCCGGGATCTCGTCGACCACCTCCCAGATGATCGGGTTATCGTACTCCTCGCGCCAGTTCGGATAGATCGGATCCATGTACCGGTCGAGGAGAGACTCGATCCGGTGGTTCAGCCAGGTCGGTACGTGGACACCGTTGGTGATGGCATCGATCGGGACATCCTCAACGGCGCGGTCAGGCCAGAGCGGTCTCCACATCTCCCTCGCAACCTCGCCATGCCTCTGGGAGACGCCGTTATGGAAGCGGCTCATCCTGAGAGCAAACGCGGTCATGTTGAACCCGGCGCCCGGGTTGTGTGGATCGCTTCCGAGCGCCATGAACTCATTCCAGTCGAGATCGAGCGACGGGCAGTAACCGCTGAAGTACTTCGCCATCAGGCCTTCGGGGAAGACGTCGTGGGCGGCCGGGACCGGTGTGTGGGTGGTGAAGATCGCCGTGCCCCGGATCTGTTCGCGCGCCTCGTCAGGGGGCACTCCGGCAGCGAGCCGTTCCCGGAGTTTTTCAAGGAGGGCAAACGCTGAATGCCCCTCGTTCAGGTGCATCGCCGAGTATTCTATGCCGAGGGTACCGAGGACCTTCCTCCCGCCGATGCCGAGCACCAGCTCCTGTCTGAGCCGGCATTCGAGTTCTTTCAGGTAGAGGCGGTGGGATATGCTCCGGTTCTCGGGCAGGTTTGCGTCGATGTGGGTGTCGAGGAGGTAGAGCGGGACGCGCCCCACCTGCACCTTCCAGACCGCGACGTAGAGCGGTGGATCGATGAGGGGAACCTGTACCACGAGTTGTTTACCGTCATCGTCGAGCACCCTGATCACCGGCGCGGCGTCGCGGTCGAGGAGCTCGGCGACGTTCTTCTGCCACCCGGTCGCCTCCATGTGCTGGTGGAGGTATCCTTCCGCGTACATGAACCCGACAGCGACCATCGGGATCCCGAGGTCGCTCGATGCCTTGATGTGGTCGCCGGCGAGGATGCCGAGTCCTCCCGCATAGAACGGGAGCGAGTGGTGAAGCCCGAACTCGCTTGAGAAGTAGGCGATCGTCAGCGGCATCCTCCCGGGGTAGCGTTGCGCAAACCAGCTCGTCGTCGGTTCCATATACTGCCGGAACCGGAACATGATGATATCGTAGCGACGGAGATACTCCGGGTTGTTTGCTGCCCGCTCAAAGAACCGCGGAGGTGTCTCAAGGAGCATCCGGACCGGGTTGTGGCGACTCATCTTCCACTCCGCCGGGTTCAGCTGTTTGAAGAGCACCGTCGCCGAGGAGTGCCAGCTCCACCAGAGGTTGTAGGCGAGATCGACCAGCCCGAAGATCCGCTCCGGGACATGGGCGAACCGCTCATAGGATATCTCTATCTTCATCGTGATCACTGCCTGGGATGAACTGGCATTGTCTGTCAGGCCTGATAAGTGCTTCTGTCACCTGACCGGGCGGACGGGCACCCGATCACCACGCCCCGCGATCTCCCGGATCTTCCTCTCCTCCCGCTCTTTGCCGGAGAACCAGGTTCCGGCATACGTCCTGAACCCATGGATCGCAGGGCTGATCCCTCGAAAGACCATGCGATCCGGTGCCGATGGAGGCGCGCGGGGAAAGAGAGCGAAATCCCGGCCTCTTTTTCGGGATCCCGTGCCAGTCATCCAGATGAAAATAAAAAGGTATTATAGACCCCCGCCGCCGATCTTCTTTCACCAGAGACTGGAGGAGCATGACCGCGATGCATCATATGATCGAGGCGGAGGGCCTCACGAAGAATTACGGCAGTGTCACGGCGGTGAACGGAGTATCGCTCAATGTCGCTGAAGGAGAGCTCTTCGGACTGCTCGGGCCGAACGGCTCGGGGAAGACGACGATGATCCGGATGCTGACCGGGCAGGTCCGGCCGACGTCCGGGTCGGCCCGGGTGATGGGACTCGATGTGGTGGAAAACCCCATCCGGATCCGGGAGGTCGTCGGGATCATCCCTGAGCAGGAGACGCCGCCGAGTTTCCTCACCGCCGAAGAGTACCTTCGTTTCGTGGCCCGGATCCGAAACCTTGACGGGATCGACGAGCGGTGCGAGCGGTGGTTTGATCTGCTGGAGTTCCCGGATAAGCGCGACGTTCTCTGTAAGGATCTCTCCCGGGGAACCCGGCAGAAACTGATGTTTGCCCAGGCATTCCTCCACGAACCCCGGCTCGTCCTCATCGATGAGCCCCTGATCAACCTGGATCCCATCATGCAACGGAAGGTCAAGGACTTCCTCCGTGGTTATGTCCGTGACGGGGGGACGGTCTTCCTCTCTACCCACATCCTCGGGATCGCGGAGGAGATCTGCGACCGAATCGGGATCATCCATAACGGAAGGCTCCTCTACACCGGCCCGGTCGACGACCTCACCGGATCAGGCCGGCACCTCGAGTCCTTCTTCCTCGACCTGGTGCGGGGTGACGCCGGTGGTTGATCTCTTCCTCGCCATGATGAAGGAGGAGTGGCGGATCCACTCGACGGTCTTTGGGGGGATCTGGTTCGGGCTCTTCCCCGCTGTGATCGCTGTCTTTGCG
>JAAYND010000308.1 GCA_012521035.1 Methanomicrobiales archaeon | reverse complement strand
TTACATCAACGCCATAAAGATTCTGACCGATTATTTGCTTCTTGCGATTAAAGCCTGAGCGTCTCTTACCGAGACAACAGTCAGCTCTTTCTGTCAAATCGTCCAAAACGTTCAACATACCAACAAGAAATGATCCAGAACCACAGGCAGGATCAATAATGGTTACATCACGTAATAGCGAAGCTACCTGAGGCCAAAGGTTCGCTTCAGTCAGATACTGGTCAGCCTCAGTTTTTTCATCTGGATCTAGTGCGAAGACTACTTCATATAGACTGTTCTTATGCTCTTCACCAAGGTGATTGGCCATGTAGTCTACTAGGGATAATCTACACATGATATCTATCTCAATTCTCTCTGTAAAGAAAATCCCGGCGTCTCCTCGCTCGTCGATCTCTTCTGATACGTTAACGAGACTTTCGTACACCTTACCAATCATCTCTGGATCGACAGCTACTTCCTTGTCGAACGGACTATCCTCAGCTATGGTAAAGTTGTAGCGATCCAAGAAGTCAATAACCTGCTCAATAGACTCATCTGTAATACTGAAAGTGTATTTGGAGTCCAGATGGTTCTTCACAAATAAACCACCATTAAGATATGGCGCGTTCTTCAATACTTGCATGATCTCGTCTGGGAAGTGGTTGTGGTTGTCGCTCAACCTATTGTTTAATGCCTCGAAGAAGAGAATCTTGAGCCATTGTTCGAAGAAAGAATTAGAGGATTCTCCCGATTCTCTATACGTCTCCCAGAATAGCCTCAAGAACTCAGGATTTGCCCCCAACCAATGCTTACGCTGCACAAAGCATAGGAACATGAGGCGGTTAAGAAACTGCAATGCATAGTCGTGCGCCCAAGTTTGGTCTTTGACCTGGTATACTAAGTCTTTCTGTAGGTCAATGAAGATTGATTTATACTCATCAAAGAATTGAGCTGTAACCTTCTCCACGTTGAACGCTTCATCGTGTCTTTCTTGAATCTCTAGCGGCGACAGATTAGAAGGGTCTCGACCCATCGTCCCAAGATCAAGCATTGCGATGCGCTCCGTTGCTGTACGCAGACGCTCCCCTTGTCCTACGGTAATTCGACGGAACATCCGACGCTTGCTAGCATCATCATCATACTTAGCATTCACGAAATGCCAATGATCTCGCTCTCTATTGGAAAAAATAAATAGTGCGTATGGGTGATTCCGCATGAGTTGAGACATAACACGTCGCTCCGCTCCCAGCAGCAACTGCTCGCTTGTCAGCCTTGCATATACCACACGGAATGCATCATCCATGCCGGCCACAGCAAAAAGCAATGGGTCTTCTTGGAGACATTGGCTTGCCCCCTCAGGCCAACCGCGTCGCGACAGAGGAGTGTTCGCTCGTTCATAATTCAGTTCAGACCACAGTAGTTGCTTAAGCGCATCCAATCCTTGAAAATTCGTGAGTATCTCAGATACGGCCATCAGTCGTTCCGGATGACTCATCTATGTGAATCCCCTTTCCACATGATAGACCTCATATTTTGACAACCAGCAAAGCAAGAAGCTACTGGACAGAGTTGCTAATCATGTCTGTCTACATCCTGCCAGTTACTGTTTGACTGCATCTCCTTTTGATTGTGGAAAAGTCCATTGAGAGTATCCTTGACTTGTCTAACTGAATTGCCTGTTGCACCACCATTAGGGGGTCTATTCTTCCTTAGCGGTCCAGCATTCTGTAAGTGTATAGGAGTAAGATGATATGTTGTGACTTGAGTGTAAGTTATGACCACTCTCTGTCATATTATATCTATTTTGGTACCTACTGGCAATGAAGGCAGGAGTATTGGTCGTTGTATGTTAGACTTGTCTTACGTATTCCTTCTACGGGCATGCAAATGACTAAGAGTAATTCTAAGCCGTGATGCAAAAGGTAACATATATGTTCAAACACCGCTCATTCCATCCCCCAGAAAGCTAAACAAGTATATGTAGTTATTCGCATCGAGAATACTCAGAATGTCAAGGAAAGTATTGTCCTCAATTCAGTTAATGAATCCATTAGAGATTGTCTCCTCTCCAATGCTTTTTCGTAGAGCCCAATTATATTCGCCAAGCATTTCTGCAGTAAATTCCAATAGGACGTCGATGATGACAAAAGCAAGCTCGCAGGCTCCATTATCAGGCACTTCATTCTTGACTTTCTATCTGTAACGAGTTCTGAGATTACTCTTGATTACATCTATGTCGGGCCAACATGAATTCACGAGTCTATTCTCCTTTCGTATTATGCTACACGATACAAAACCCACTAGATTGAGAATCAAACGAGTTCGCGAGAACCCTTGTCGCACAAGGGATTCGGAAGCCATGGGAACGGTTTGGGGACGGAATGCGCCATGCTGTAAGGTGCATAAGTGCTTTCTTTATTCTGTTCATTTGTCCCATGTCGCTG